>JALXCE010000025.1 GCA_026991055.1 Caldifarciminota bacterium
CCGACTGGAGAAAGCCAATGAAAGCACTGATAATTGCAGCAGGAATGGGGAGAAGATTGAAAAAGCTTGGAGATTCAAAACCACTTGTTAAGCTTCTTGGACTCCCTCTCATAGAAAGGGTTATAATGAATGCCGTTCGGGCCGGGGTGGACGAATTTGTAGTTGTTGTGGGTTACAAAGGCGAGCAATTGAAAGAGGCATTAAGGGAAATTGCTAACCGGAGGGGTGTCAAAATCAATGTTGTGGACAATCCGGATTGGAAAAAAGAGAATGGACTCTCGGTGTTGCGCGCCCGGGAGCGTTTCAAAAATGGTGAGAAATTCCTGCTTCTCATGAGTGATCACATCCACGAGATTTCTATTCTAAAAAAGTTACTTGAATTTCCGCTGAAGGATGGCGAGATTGCACTTGCAGTTGATAGAAAGATAAACAACAAGTACGTTGATCATGAAGATGCAACAAAAGTTCTCGTGGAAAACGGCTACATCCTGGACATTGGTAAGACCATAGAAAATTACAATGCCTACGATACCGGCGCTTTTCTCTGCACACCTGCTATATTTGACGCTATTGAAAAAAGCGAAAAGCAATCGGATGACACGACGCTCTCTGGCGGTGTAAGAGTGCTTGCAAAGGAAAGAAAGGCCCTCGCCGTGGATATTGGAGATGCCTTCTGGATAGACGTGGACGACGAGAAGGCATATAAAAAAGCCGAAGATTTTCTGCTCGGTAAGCTCACAAAATCCAGTGATGGCCCCATCTCGCGTTACATTAATCGGCCTATCTCCCACATAATCACGAAATACATCACAAAGCACAGTATAACCCCCAACCAGATGACCCTATTTAGCTTCTCTGTTGCGGTTTTGGCGTCTATCCTTTTTCTCGTGCGGGGCTATTTCGCCATCTTTTTGGGAGGAATTTTATCACAGCTATCCTCAATACTTGATGGAGTTGACGGGGAGGTAGCAAGGATAAAGTATCTCGAAACAAAGTTTGGCAAATGGCTCGATACTGTGCTTGATAGATACGCAGATGGCTTCCTGCTCGGTGGTTTGACTTTGAACGCGTTTATGTACAGGTTTAAAAACAACTGGTCAATAGTCATCGGCATCCTCGCCATCATGGGGAGTTTAATCAATAGCTACATAGCCATGAAATACGACGAGCTGATGATGAGGAAGGGCGCCAGAAAGTACTTCAGAATTGGGCGGGATGTAAGGATATTTATAATCTTTCTCGGTGCAATTCTCGCGAGGCCGTTTGAGACACTTCTGGTCATCGCGACTATCATGCATTTTGAGAATATCAGAAGAATTTTTGTTTTGAAGGCCAATGAGAGTTTGCTTTGAGTGAATGCTGCCGATTCAGATTTTTCCCCGTTCTTTTAGAACTTTCAGGAGGTCGAGGAAAATTGCGAATCCGGTCTCAAGTCTTCCTGCACCAGGGCCTTTTAGCATGATGGTTCCGAGGATGTCCGTTTTGATCATGAGGGCATTTTCGGTTCCGTCAACGTAATAAAGTGGATCATCAGGGTAGATCCTCTCTGGTTTAACGCTTACCTCAACTCCGGAATCTTTTTTGATAGCAGTTGCAACCAATTTCCATTTAAAATCACCTGTAGTTGCAGGAAGAGACGTTATTCCCTCCCTTTTGGCATCATCAGGTGATAGGGCCCTTCCCATAAAAACATTGACAAGGATCAAAATCTTGGCGAGGGCATCAAAACCCTCAACATCTGCTGTCGGATCAGTCTCTGCATACCCACGCCTTTGAGCTTCTTTGAGGGCCTCTTCATAAGTTCTTCCACCTGACATCTCTGTGAGGATAAAGTTAGTCGTTCCGTTGAGGATGCCCCTGAATCCCAGAATCTCGACACCTTTGAGATTATCTTCAATAAAGCCCAGTACAGGTGTGCCGGACATTACCGTTGCCTCAAATCTTAAAATTCTGCCGAGGTTTTTAAGCTCGCTGTAATGAAGCGCCACAGGACCCTTGTCTGCAGTGATGACGTCTATTCCCGATTTAAGTGCCTCTTTGATGTAGGTGAAAGCTGGCTCAGCAGTTTCAAGATTTGTAGGTGTAGCTTCAATCAAGATATCGAGATTCCCCTTTCTTACAAGCTCGAGAGAGGAGAGTCTGAGTGCATCTTGGAAGCATTCATTTAGATTTTTACCCTCCGACACACACCTAAGTGCTTCAGCAGGGTCAATTCCCTCATCTGTAAAAATTTCTCCCTTCGACCTGCCGGCAATTCCTACGAGTTTGACGGGTAGATCAGCTCCTTTCCTAATTAGGACTTCTAAAAATCCCTGCCCAACTGTGCCGAATCCTATTATTCCGAGCCTCGCGCTCATTTAAAAAACTCCTCTTTTGCCCTTTCTACAAACTCTCTGTATTCTCTCTGGAACCTTTCGGCGCTAAATTTCAACGAATGCTGCCGAATTTCCTCTGGTGAGAAGCTGTGCTCGATTTCCTCGAATTTTATAATTGCCTCTTTTAGTGCTTCAGGACTCTGTTCATTGAAGAAAATTCCGGTTTTGCCCTCTGCTACAGTTTCAAGCGCCCCACCACGGGCATAGGCGATAACCGGTGTCCCGGATGCCATAGCTTCAACTGGTGTAATCCCGAAATCCTCAATCTGTGGATTTATCAA
>JALXCE010000026.1 GCA_026991055.1 Caldifarciminota bacterium
GACCTTTGAGGGGCCCATGGTAGCCTCACTTTTCTCCAGGAGGGATGAGCTCTCAATTGAGTATTTCCTGCGCGCTGTGAAGATAAAAGATTACACAATATCCCCAAATCCAATGCAACTAACTGTAATACGCGAAGGTGAGGCAAAAGGAAGACTTCTTGGCGGGTGCCTCTCACTTGTAAACGCTCTCATTGGCACTCCCTATGAGCCTGATTTTACGGATGTTATTCTTTTCCTTGAAGATGTGGATGAGCCGCTTTATCGTGTTGATAGGATGCTCACACAGTTAAGATTGGCAGGGAAATTAGATAGAGTAAAGGGAATTGTATTTGGTGAATTTGTGGGAGACTTTGACCTTAAGGACCTGATCGAGGTTATCGAAGATCGAACTGGCGACCTTGGAATTCCCGTTGTCTATGGATTCCCCTTTGGCCACGGAAGCCATTTTGTAACAATCCCAATCGGCACTCCCGGTGTCCTGAGCGTCAGCAAATCATCATCGACTCTGAAAATAAAATTCCCGGCAGAGGTGTAAATTTTATAAATTTTCGATAGCCCCGGACATTTTGAAAAAAATAAAATCCAGAAATCCTATTAGACTTTAAACATGATAATTTAAAAGTCTCGATCAGAGGTCCAGGATTCTATATCGCAGGAGACCCATTTCTGTTTCAAACAGTTTCCATAAAATCGGAAGATTAGCTTGAATCCCGCGTATCTTGTGCATATAATAAAATCCGAAGTGAAATCTGGAGGTATAAATGGCATACAGAAATTCCTCGCTCAACTCCCATCACAAAAAGAGAATTAACCACAAGGGGGTGTTTGATGACAAATTTTCTTGTAATTGCTTTATTTCTGATTCCAGGAAAGTATAGCGTAGAAATTCCCTATCTCTCGCATCCTCCAAAAATAGATGGAAATCTCGAGAGTGCATGGAAAGATGCTTTAGAGCTTTCTAAACTCCTGGATGCCAGAACAGGCAAAACTGCTCCTGTTAAAACCCGAATACTACTGGGATACAGCTCCGATGCCCTTTACATTGCCTTTGTGTGCTATGATGATATGTCAAAAGTGCGGGTTCACAGCTCAAAAAGGGATGCGTGTTTCGGAGACGACATGGTGGGCCTCTACATTGACTCCTATAAAAACAGAGAAATGGCCTATCAATTTCAATGTAACCCACTTGGATGCCAGATCGACGGAAAAACGGGACAGGAAATATGGGAGCAACATTCCGATTTTGAATGGGAATCAAAGGGCAAAATGTATTCTGACCACTGGGTAGTTGAGATGAAGATTCCATTCTCAACTCTGACGTTCCCTGCGGGTGAAAATCAGGTCTGGAGAATTCAGTTCTTCCGTGTGAGGCCCAGAAAATCACTTGAATTTTATACCTGGTTTCCTCTGGATAATGATTTTTCCCACATGCTTGACCACATGGGAGAGATAAGATTTTTACTCAGAAAAGGCCACTTCATTTCGACCATAATCTATCCCTATTTCTTAATCTCACGAACCTATTTAGCCGATAGCACATACTGGGAGGATAGATTCGGCATCACAGCCGATCTTGGATTGTCCAACAACTCTCATTTCCTTATCACAATTGTCCCTGATCACAGGGAGATTGAAACCGATTATCCAGTCATTAGTGTTAACAGAAGAACAGCGGTTGGATACCCGGAAAAGCGGCCATTTTTCCAGAGGGCAGACGAGATATTCAAATTCCCGCTTTATGCATTTTACAGTCGCTCAATAAACGACCCGTACTTTGCTGCGAAATTCTTCTCAAAAGGGAGGAAATTGGATGTTGGCTTCATTTCAGCATACAACAGGAATTCCACATGGATCGTCCCCGTGGGAGAATACAGTTCACTCGTGGGCAGCGATTTAAATTCTCTCATTAACATTTTCACATTGGGCTGGAAATTTAGCAAAGGCTCCTATATCGGCTCTTTTGTTTCACATAGAATGACAATGTCGAAATCCGGGAATGGCAATCAAATGACAGGAGGTGTAAGGTGGGATTTGAGGTTTTTCAGAGGTCTGGAAGCCTATGGGGCATTTCTTGGCTCTTATACAGAAGAAGTTGTGGATTCATCGCTCTATTTCTACTCCGGCCTTCCGGACAGCTTTGACAACAAATATTCCACAATTTTTGATGGAGAGAAGTACTCTGGCATTGCCTATCAGGGTGGGCTAACCATTAGCACCCCGCATTTTTATGCTGACATATACACAAGACACATTTCACCAACTTTCAGAGACCAGAATGGGTATATCGCAGTAAATAACCACAGGTCATACAATCTCAACTCTTACCTGCCATTTTACCCTCAAAACTCCGGAATACAGGAGATGAAATTGGGATTGGAAGCTTCACTTGATAGAACCTTCGATAATAAATTTATCGGCAACTCTGTTTCTCCCTATGTGTCACTAATACTCCCGTTTCAGACACAGCTAAAACTCAGCTACGAGTGGGAGAAAGAATTCTACAGGGTAAAGAATTTTGCCAAAAACCAATTTCTCGCAAGTATGGAAACATCTCCACATTCATGGATATCGTTTAATGGCCAGCTAAACTTTGGTGATGAGATATACTACTATGGAAATCCTCCTGACCTCGAGGACTTTAAATCTGCCGCTGCAGGTATAACTCTGACACCACTAAAATCCTTTCTGGTGAACATTTCTTACCATCGGGAAATACTCTCAGGTGTTTACGACTTATACACTCTATGGCTCAAGACACAGGTTAGCTACAGGTCTTTTTATTTCAGATGGATTGGATTCTACAACGATCAGCAGGAGATGTATTACTTTTTCCCGCTTATCTCCATAGAGCACAGACATTTTGTTCGAATTTATTTAGGAGGGGCTTTTATGAAGCCCGCTTCATCTAAGAAACTGCTGTATTATCAGCTATACCTTAAAACATCGTTTACCATGGGGAGGTGAAAGATGTTTTTAATCCTGCTTTTAAGCTTTTCCATGCCCCTAATGGACACCGTTGTTGTAAATAAAAGTCTTTCAATCGGGCCAGAGGATACCCTGTATATATCAGTTGACAACGGAAATATTAGCCTTATTGGGACGAAAGGGAATAAAGTAAAGATCAAGTCCCTGTTGATTTACCCCAGGGGGAAAGAAATTAGAAGGCCGGATTTAAAAGTCAGCAAATTCCCTCATAAAATCGTGGTTGAAGGGAAGGTCAAAGCCCCTAACATGTATTCAAAAACAGACCTCGTGGTTTACATACCAGAAAATGTAGTAACAATGGCCGTGGTTGTTAATGGACATGTGAATATTGACGGTATTAATGGCAGGATTACGGTTCAAAACACAAACGGTGGCATAGAATTTCGGGGTATAAGGGGCACACTTAGCTTAAAATGCACAAATGGTGGAGTATCAGGTGAAGTTAGTAGAGAGGATACGGTGATTATTCAATCAGCAAATGGTCCTGTTAACCTAAAAATCGATGCAGAGAAACCGCTAATCAGGGTACAGACAGCTCATGGTGAGGTTTATTCAGATTTTCCTTTGAATGAGAAAGAGGGTAAACCTGTGGTAAGGATTGTAGCTTCTAACGGTGACGTCTATATACGCAAGAAATAGAATCACCGCGATAAAGCCCAATTTTTTGAGGATATTCCCGGAAATCTATCCACCCTTATTTTTTCTAATTTCTGCCAGGAATTTCATTAGCTCATCGTAGGAAAGGGTGTTTACGACATCGTCTTTTTCAAGCCAGCCCCTTCGGGCCACACCGACACCAAGCTTTATACTCCATAACTGACCGATATTGTGTGTATCTGTACCGATTGAGAGCTTTACTCCTCTTTCCTTTGCCTTCATGACATTTACGTCGTTCAAATCAAGCCGGTCGTAATAGGCATTGATCTCGAGCAATGTCCCTGTTTCCGCTGCCACTTTAATTACCTCATCAATATCAACGTTATAGCCCTCTCTCTGAGAGATGAGTCTTCCTGTGGGATGAGCAATAGCATGGACGTATGGGTTCTCCATGGCTTTTATAATTCTCTTTGTAACATCCTCGGTTTTTGACCAGATATGCACTGCGGCCACAACAAAATCAAGCTCTTTTAGGACATCGTCAGGATAATCGAGACTGCCGTCCTGAAGGATGTCCACCTCGGTGCCTGCAAGTAGCTTGACTCCCTGTAATTTTTTATTGAGCTTTCTTATTCTTTCTGTTTTCTCCATCAATCTATCGATTTCAAGCCCATGAGCATACTTAGCGCTTCTCGAATGGTCGCAAACTGCTATGTATTCGTATCCCATCTCTTTTGCCCTCTCGGCAATCTCCTCAAGAGTGGCTGTTCCATCCGAATACTTACTGTGTACATGCAGGTCTCCCTTAATATCCTCTAAGGTCACGAGGTTGGGTAGTTTGCCCTTCTGAGCGGCTTCGATTTCTCCTCTATCCTCGCGCAGTTCAGGTGGAATCCAGATCAAGCCCAGTGCCTCGTAAACCTCTTCCTCGGTTACTCCTGCTATTTTTTCATTGCCCCTGAAAACCCCGTACTCTGAAATTTTCATGTTCAGGGATTTCGCAATACTCCTCAAATGTATATTGTGTTCTTTGGAACCGGTGAAATACTGCAAGGCTGCACCGTAGGACTCCTCGGGTACCACTCTCAGGTCAACCTGATAGCGATCGTTAAAAATGCATGAACCTTTCGTGTCACCATGTGCAAGAATCCGTGTTACGCCGGGCAATTTTGTGAAGTAGTCTATGATCTTTCGTCCATTTTCTCCTGTTGTAAGAATGTCCAGGTCACCGACGGTCTCTTTCATTCGTCTGAATGAGCCAGCAGGAGAAATTTTCTTCACCTCTTTAAGCTCCTTCATCCTTTCTACAATCTCTTCAACAAGGGGAATGGCAAGGCCAAGAGGGATTCGCTCTGACATCTTTTTATAGAGCTCGAGTCCCTTTTTGATATTTTCAATCTTTTTGGGCCCCATTCCAGGAAGCTTTGCGAGGCTACCATCTTCAAGTACCCTCTTAAAATCCTCTACTGTTCTGACTCCCAGCCTATCGTAGGCAAGTTTAAGAGTCCTGGGGCCAATTCCCTGAACATCCATGAGTTTTAGCAAATCCTGTGGCACCTTCGACATAACCTCTTCATAGCGGGTCATTTTACCGGTTTCGAGAAACTCGACAATCTTTTCAACCATACCTTTGCCGATTCCCGGAATAGCCTCAAGCCCTTTTACTCCTTTGGTTTTGTAAATCTCCTCAACGTCGTCTGGATAATCCTCTAAAACCCGTGCGGCCTTGCGATAGGCTCCCACACGGAATGGATTTTCACCAAGGAACTCCAGCCCATCGGCAATTTTATCAAACATTTCGGCAAGAATCTTGTTCTTATTCATATTTTTACAATGTCAACGGGAATAAATATTGTCAAGGGGAGTGAAGGCTATTCGGGAAATTCTAAATTTTAGATGCCTCCTTTTCCAGTTGAAGTTCGTAATCTCAACGATAATTGCAGTCGGTAAATTTTCCCTCCTTCCCTCGGGGAAGGAGGGAGTTTTATCTATTGTCCTAACTGGAAAATCTTGAATTAGTTAATTTTAAACATCGCTTTTCTCCTCAATATACTCACGCCATACAAAAGGATAAACAGGTGTGACATTTTCGAACAGGCTCGGGGGTGTAAAGTCAGTTTAAAAAATTCCAAATCAATAGTAAAAGGTTGGCGGCGGCCCTTTGGGCCGCCGCCAACCTAAATTAACTCCATACAAAGCCCTTACTTAACCTCGATCTCAATCTCCTTGGGCTTTGCTTTCTCAGATTTTGGAATTGTTATTGTCAAAATTCCATCCTTGTATGTCGCTTTGGCCTTGTCTGGCTCAACCTCACCAGGGAACTGGATGGTTCTGAGGAACTTACCGTAGGCCATCTCAACTCTGTGATAGGTCTTGCCCTTCTCCTCTCTCTCCATTTTCCTCTCACCGGAAATAGTGAGTGCGTTCTCAGAAATGGAGAGTTTGATATCCTCTTTCTTCATGCCGGGAAGCTCTGCCTTAACAATGTAAGCGTCATCTGTCTCCTCAAGGTCAACAGCAGGTATCCAGGCTACCTCTCTTTCAGTAATTCCAGCAGTCCTGCCAAAAAACGTATCAAAGAGTCTATCGATCTCCTCTCTGAGGCTTGTGATGTCTCTAAAGGGATCAAATCTCGTGATATCCATTGCCATTTTCTCACCTCCTGTTAATAAGATTTTCTGATAATTTAACTATCAGGTTTCCTAAGAATTGTCAACCCCTCTGGAGTGTGGTCTAATATTTCCAAACGAAAAGGCTATTCACCCCACATAAATACTTGTGGAGAGAGAATAAATAAAGCTTTCAACTCAGCGACAGATGGTCTTCATCTTAAATTTTAATTTTCAAGCAGAAAGCCCCACCCATTGCTCTTCTCCCACTTGCAAAGTAAGTGGGAGAAGAGCAAACTTGATTCCAGACGTCTCGCAAATGTAGATTGTAGGAAGTGAATTTTCGAACAGACCTATAGTGGTTTTCGAAAAAGGGGTTGCGTACAACTCCATCCCGTTAACTGACGGTTAACAGTTTGCTAACAGGGGAGTGTTAGTATTCTCACCCAAAAGGAGGTGAGAAGATGGTGACGTTGATGATGGTTATCTCACTGTTAACTGCCCCAAATTACAGTAATTTCCTCAAACTAATTGCTTATAAACCTTTCTCTGAAGTACAAGGAATAACCGTAAAAGACACGCTCATCTTCATCCTGAACGAAGACGGTGTAATTGACGTGCTTGATTTTTCCGAACCCCAGAACACGCACATCGTGGGCAGGATAAACCTCTGGAGACCTATAAGTGCAATAACAGTTGCGGGTAGCCATCTATTCGCTATGACCACTCGCGATACCTTGCTTATTGTGGATATATCAGACCTTAACCATCCTCATGTAGCCGGCCATTTCTACTACGTTTCCCTTGGCGCAAATAAAATGGCTGTCACCGGCAATCTCCTTATTCTGGCCAAAAGCAATAAATTTTATATCCTGAACATCTCAGATATCCTTCATCCTGTCCTCGTATCTTCTTTCTACCCCCACGGATGGGTAAAAGATTTCAGAGTGTCAGGTAATATTATTTATTCTGCCGAAAACAATAACGGGTTATGGATTTATGACATTTCAAATCCATCATCCCCTCAGGCTGTGGGCAATTTCAACGATTCGAGCTCATACTTCATAAGTGTAGAGGCTGTAGACTCTATTGTATTCGCTGGAACGTCATACCGGATTTATATTCTCAATGTAACAGACCCATCCAGTCCAACCGTTCTTTCAACGATCAATATGTCATCGAACCTACCTGTAGATCTCTCTTATCAAAACAACCTGCTTTTCATTGCAACCAGTAGCAGCTATGGGTTATTCTACATTTACGACGTATCAGACCCAACCTCACCACAGCTTATTGTCCACAACACTGATCACAATTATGGAAAGTTTATTGAGGCTACTGGAAATGCTCTAATTGCTACAAAATATGATTCGCTATTTGTTTTTGAAGATTTATCAAATCCAGAGGAAGTTTCACATTACTCAACTACAGAAGGTGTAGCTGGAAATGACTTTACTTTAAAAGGAAACTACACTTACGTTGCAGGTGGATATAAAGGTGTGAGGATTCTTGATATTTCAAACCCTATCCTTACCCATGAGGTGGGCAGTTACACTGAGTATAATGAGCGGTTCCAGACCATTACTGCAAATGACTCCGTTATTTTCGCTGGTAGCTATGGGAGAATTGCTATCTTGAGCGTGTCGAACCCTGAGTCGCTTCAACTACTTGGTCATATTAATACTTACGGCCTACAGGACATGATCTTAAAAGACTCTTTCCTTCTCACCCTGCAAATTTCGCGGGGAGTGGTTGTCTATGATGTTTCAAACCCAGTGAATCCAGATTCCGTAGGGGCGGTCTCGATTTCTGATATTTACCTTAAAACCTTCTACCTGAAGGACACTCTCCTCTTTATTGTAAACGGAAACAATCTTTACATCGTTAATGTTTCAAACCCGGCGTCTCCGATCATGATAGACACATTCGATACAGCCGATTTTGATCCCGAGGTAATAGCGGCACAGGGTAACTATGTCTTTACTGCCCAGAGCCAGGGATCAAACACCATAACAGTTCTCGATGTGTCAAATCCAGCAAATCCTGTAGTGGTAGGGAGCATCACACTTCCGTATCCGAACGTAAGCTGTCTATTACCTCGAGGCAATCTCCTCTATGTACTTGGAGAATCAAGCCCGGTTTACAGTACTGGATATATTCTCGACATATCAAATCCTGCCTCCCCTGAAATTGTTGGATACATGACTACCGGAAATAAAATACTCGCAAGGGATACGTTGATTTATGTTCTTCACCCAACTGGATTTAGTATAGGTGTCACCCATAATGTTCCTGTACCCACTCTAATTTCACCACCAGACAGTGCTATGATCAATACGCGGACTCCAACTCTTGTGTGGTCGGCACCGGACGCAACTTTCTGGACATATCGTGTACAGATTTACAACACCAATACTCACGACTACTACATCTACCATGTTGATGGTGATACGACTCTGACAGTGCCTGATAATCTTTATACTGGCACAAACATCTGGACCGTTAGAATAGTCGGTCCTTTTGGCGCTTATGGAGATTCTGCAGAACCCTTCACATTCATAATAGACACGAGGGCACCAGATACTCCAAGCTTGATTCATCCGACGGGTGGTGAATGGCTCAATGACACGATTGTGGAATTCTCATGGACGGCTTCCCATCTGAAAGGAACCCCTGTTAGTTATATCATCCGGATAAACGGCACAGTTGCTGATACAGTGGATACAAACTATTACGTGCACAACCTTCCAGAAGGGCGATACACATGGCAAGTTATGGCAATTGATGGAGCTGGAAATACATCTGACTGGTCACAGCCTGATTCCTTCGGAATTGATATCACACCACCCCAAATCGATTCTGTGAGTTTTCCCGGAGACACGATAAGCTCTGATTCTTTGAGTATTTATGCCCATGTGAGTGACAGTTTAAGTGGAGTGGCTGGTGTAACCCTGTTTTACAGCTACAACGAGGCTACGTTTGACTCAATGGCTATGGTTCAATCTAACGGATGGATGGCTACTATCCCCCTGCCGACAGGTGTTGCACGACTATCGTACTTCGTAAGAGCGACCGATGGTGCCGGGAATACTTCGTATTCCGATACGTTTGAGGTATTTGTCATCGGTATCTCAGAGTCTAATCCTTTAAGAGATGTGAAAATAATCGGAATAAATCCACTGACTCAGGTGCTTAAGATTCTCTCACCCGGAGAGACAAAAGTCAGTCTGGAGATTTTCGATATTGCCGGCAGAAAATGCTACACGGACAACTTTAGATTGAGGAAGGGATTAAACGAGATCAGGTTATCGAGGCTGCCAGCTGGAACTTATATTCTGAGAGTGAGAGCAGATCGAAGAAAGTGGATTATGAAAACTGTATTTTTGAGGTAGTTTTCAGGCGAGGAGGGGGGCTGCCCGAAGGGCAGCCCCCCTCATACTTCATTTATCCCTTTTCTGCAAAAACCTCGTAGTGCGTCACCTTCTCCTCAAACTCCAGCAGAAAGTCCTTATCCTCCGGATAATACTTTGCCTTCTCGTAATCCTCACCTGCAAACCTTTTTATCGCATCAATGCTCTCCCAGAATGTTATAAGCAGGAAATGTCCCACATCACCTTCGAGTCTCCTTAAAAATATGAGTTTTATAAACCCCTCGGTCCCTGCATAGTCTGGTATAGCTCTCTCTTTTAGAAACTCGGTATATCTTTCAAAATCCTCTGCTTTTGTGCGTCCATGCCATATTCTCGCAATCATTTTAACCTCCTTTGGGTGAATTTATAGCCAGTTAATGCGTAAATCATAAACCAATCTCGTATAACCTAAAAGTCATCTCTCATACATTTTAAGTGTGTAAATGATGACTCTCCGTAATTCCTGTTCTTTCCCATTCTCCCCTAACCCCTCCTTCCAAAGGAAGGAGGGGGGAATTTTCAACTTTGTGATAAAGGTTTCAACTTTTTCTTGCAGGGCATTGAGCAAAGAACTCCTTCCTCACCTCTGGAAAAAGGAGAGCTAAGCATTGTAACTAACAAAAATTACTTATCCACCCCCTCACAACATTTGAGTACTCCTATCCCTCTTTTACCTCCGAAATCAACACTCTGAAGCCTTTATACCATTTATGCGATTTTGATTGTGCTTCTCTGTGCAGGGGATTTTTGAGCCATTTCTCGATATCTTCTCTGCTATCCCACAGGGACACTGTGATTTCGGTTGTGCCGTCACTAACAGAAAATATGTCTTTGCAGCCCTGCTTTTTACCAAGCTCCCTCAATTTTTCGACGTACTTCCGGTATTCATCATCAATCTCTTTAATTTCTGCTATAAAGATGACTGCATACATCAGCTCATTGCAATGGCAAAGGAGATGGAAGCTAATTTCATCTGAGGGGTATCGGAGCGGCTCAAAAGTACAACAGGGACCTTTGCCCCGACCACAACTCCACCCACAAGGGCATCGGCGAAGTATATCATTGTTTTGGACATAATATTTCCTGTGGCAACGTCCGGGACAAGCATGACATCCGCATCTCCAATGACCTCTCCTGTAACACCTTTGATTTCACCGGATTCCTTTGAAACAGCAAGGTCAAAGCCCAGGGGACCGTCAACTGCCACGTTTCCAAAATATCCTCTATCTGCAAGCTTCGAAATTGCCGCTGCATCAAGGGTTTCTGGCATATCCGGATGTATCGTCTCAATAGAGGCCAGAATTGCAACCTTTGGTCGGTCATACCCGAGTTTTCTTGTAGCTTCCAGGCAATTCTCGAGAATTTTAATCTTCATTTCGAGGTCAGGACGTATGTTCATCCCGGCATCGGTTAGAAAGATGAGCTTGTGGTATTTACCCGGCACCTCATGAAGAGCAATATGAGAAAGGATACGCCCGGTTCTGAGTCCCTTCTCTTTATGCAGAATGATTCTCAGAAAATCCGGTGTGCCTATTTTACCTTTGAGAATCAGGTCAGCCTTTCCCTCTCTCACGAGCTCTACGGCCTTGAATGTAGCCTCATACTCGTCTTTTGCCTCAAGGATGTCAAAATCCTTCTCGCTGAAATTGGTCTGCTCAATTAGCTCCCTGATCTTTTTTGTATCCCCGATCAGAATGGGCCTTATGAGCTCCTCTTTCATAGCGAGCTCGAGTCCCTGAATCATGGGGAGTGCGTGGGGAGCACCAACAGCAAGTCTTTTGGTTCCCTTTCCCTTTGCAATCTCAATTACGTCTTTAAAAGATTTTAGCATTATTCACCTCCTGATAGTCCAATTTGGCGTGCCCTCAACCTTTTGAGGTCCTCCCTGTACTCCTCGCGGACACGGTTAAAGAACTCGAGGGCAGTTTTTTCTCTGTAATCAGGGTATGTCCATTGAAGGGACTCAAATCCCTGCTTCTTTCGATAAATGAGCGTAACCTCAGCATATATGCCGTCCTTCAGATAAATCCTGTGGGAATAATTTTTCGTGGTAGCAAGAACAAGCTTTGACTCGGTGATATATCCGGGGTCAATATTAACCTTACGCTTGTCCTCAACCATCCATTTCCTTTCAATTTCATTGGTACGGAGTTTTATTTCGACTATTTCATCCTGCTCAATGAGCCTATCGAACGCAACCCACACGCGAACGAGCCCCTTCCCCATCTCCGGCTCGTAATAGTTGGTTTTATCAAATGGGATCACTTCGCTTTTTAATGTGATGGGACCAAAGGTTTTCTCTAACTCTTTAAGTGCGTCATTCAAAAAATCTGGTACGGCAATAAGTCCAGCAATCAATTTGGCGGGTTCAGGTTTTTTAGGAATGCCCATATTTCTTATGATATTCCAGAGAAGCTGGTAATTGCAAGCTGATTTCGGGCTAATAAGCCAAATTTTAAAACTGCGACCAAGACGTGTGCAAACTGTAAAGTTTTCTAAATTACCCATTCCACCCCGACCAAGAACTGGAAGGTGAAAAGAGATAATTCAATGAGAGAAATTTATGAGTTCTTGCAATAATTGTTGACTTTTATAATTTCATCTATTTTAATAAGCACATAACAGGGAGGTGAGTTATGTATAAACAGTTTAAGAGGTTAGACATATTTTGTTTGGAGAGGTTTTTCTCACTACTGTTTGGGTTTCTCTTGATATTGATTTTCGTATGCGGATGCAGTCCATTTATATTGCAGCAAAGTCCAGAGCCGCTACCGAAGGGTAAAACTTCTGTTGGGGGTGGTGTGATAGGAATGTTATCGACAGACGAGCTTTTTGAAAGTATGGTGCTTCCTACTGTAACACTGAGGCAAGGGATATCAAAAAATATTGACATGGGATTTATGGGATTTGTATTCCCTATTGAAAATGAGGAAGAGAAAGAAGATAGACTCTTTGTAAACATTTCTACGGACCTGAAGATCAGGGCTTTTAAATACGGCAACTTTAACATCAGTATAGACCCTCAGCTCTATCTCATTGCGCTTGGGCATGAAGTCAAATTTCTTTTTATTCCGAATATTCTATTTGGGAGGAAAGAGATTTTTGGTGCAATAAAATTCATGCGTTCTGAAGAAGATTTCTTTATAGCCCCTTATGTAGGCTCAGAGGTTAAGATGGGTAGATTTAAGGTCATTATCGATGTTGGCATAGTGGGGTATAAGGACCTACAAGATGATAAGCGAATTAAATTTCCTGTCTTTATAGTTCCAGAATTTGGTGTTCATTTTTAGGATTGAGACAAATCTGAACAAAGGGATGCAGAGTTTCCTCTTAGTGACCTCTGCAAAGTTAAAGTGACTCATTACAGCCCCAGCGTAGTATGGGCAAAAAATGCTCGCTTGAGATTCCCATTACCTCGTATCTCCTTTATTGACTCACTTACTGCCTCCCCAATATGCCCCACACTTTCCGAGAGAAAGTTCGCTAATGTTCCGTACTTACGTTCTCCGGACCAACGGTTGCAACATAAACCCACTCTCGTTTATCAACACTATGCTCATCCCATCACGACGGTTTTTTAATCTCTGGCCTGGTTCCCTTCTCGCCATCGACGAATAGCTACCTCGTCCCTCTCGCGAGCACGCCTCCCCGGCTTCTGTGCACTCTATCCCATACCTCTCAGTATCTTTCATACATGGCTGGGATGATATCTCACCTCAAACTGACGTTCTATCACCTGAGCCACCCGCTTCAGTGTCCACAGATCAGTAGGAAATCCTGCAGCCAGTGGACCCCTAAGTAGAATATCTTCCAATTCTCTCTTTTGCTCATTGGTTAACTTCGGTGGTTTACCAGGATGGGGTTTAGCTTTCAGAGCCTATATGTCTCCACGTCCCAGTACTCTTTTCCAGCGGAATACAGAGGCTGGAGTAGCTCAAACCATACGAGCTACCTCACGGATACCTCTGCCTTGTTGGAGTAAGCGTGCGGCTATTAGCCGTTGCATTTCTAAAGCTTCAGAACATCCTTTAGGCTTCATAGGTAGATTATACTCTTGTATCTTTGTAGATGCAGAGGTCAATAAAATTCGCCCCCTCTCATTAATTCCCCTGCAAAAATTATGCGGGGGAGGAGATATTTTCGAGGAATCTTTGTTTAAAAAGGATATAAAACTATACCCAAAAACACTCCCACAAAAATCCGGCGGGCAACTTTGTATAATCTGATGTATAATTTCAAAAACTTTCCCGGAGGTCTTTAGATTATGAGGAAGTTCCTTATCGTAACTCTACTTATTTTTTCTCAACTAACAGCACACAAGGTAGAGCTATTTGATGGAAGAGTTATCAAAACTCACAAGCTTGAGCTGAAAAATGGATTTTACGTCCTCGATGACACGGTGGTGAGCAAGTTAGATGTGAAAAAGGTCATCTTTTCAGGTGGTCCGAGCGCTTATCTGCCAGTTCGATACAAGCTGGAAAATGTGGATAGTGTCCTTGCAAAGGCCAAGAGAGCGCGGAAACTTTATTCAGATGCCAGCGGAATTGTTCTACTCGATCAGGGATTTTACGTTCTGGAGATGGATTCAACTCGATACAACCGTTACCACTTCCAGGGCCTGATTCTGAAGGATGAGGCACGGAGCTGGGCAAATGTCAGGGTCTATGTTAATGAAGATTTGATGAAAGCGCGGGTGCTCGCTGCAAGATGCATTAAGCCCGATGGCAGGGTGATCTATCTTAATCCCAAAGACGTCAAGATCACCAAACCCAAATCCGGACTGGTTTTCTTCGGCAAGGGGAAGGTTATGAGCTTTACTATCCCCGGTGTCGAAGTCGGGGATATCGTTGAATACGTTTATGAATACAACATTTTCAACCCCTGGGATAAACACGTATTTTCCGAAAGATGGTTCTTTGGTGGGGACAAGCCCGTTTGTCACTCAGAAGTTACATTCAAACTGCCAAAAACTGAATTTTTCAAATACTTGATCAGGAATACAAACCCCAAAAATGTTAAATACGAGAAATCATCTGTAGGGCCCTTCAATCTGTACAAATTTTCCATGGACCACGTTGACCCCTACCTCACTGAGCCACAGATGCCACCAGTTTCTGATGTGATTCCTGAGATTGCCATAACCAACCAGAAATCCTGGGACTATCTCTACACATGGTATGCAAAATTCCAGAAAAAGAGAATAATTATCACCCCGGAAATTCAGAGCCTCGCGGATAGCATTGTAAAAGGTGCCACAAGCCTTGATGATTCCATTGCAAGAATATACTACTGGGTGCAGCAGAACATTCGCTATATCTCCATCAAAGGAGGTGCATCCTCCGGAGTGTCCGGTCATCCGGCCACTGAGACCCTCCACAAGGGCTATGGAGACTGCACGGACAAGTCCATTCTGTTTTCCACATTGCTCCGGGCAATCGGTGTGATGGGGTACCCGGTTTATATTGAGACAAACAACGAGGGCACATTTTTGAAAGATGTCCCATCATTTCAGGGAAACCACGCAATTACTGAAATTATCACGAGAGACGGAAGGGATTTCTTCTTAGATGCCACAGGTTCAACAAGCCGATACCCCTATTTCTGGTCAGCAGACCATGGTGTCTGGGCACTCAACGCACAGCTCAGAAAAATTTCATTCATCAAGGTCCCACCACCGGAAGACAACTGGAGGCAGTACACGTATAAATTAACTATAAAGCCCGATGGAACCACAAGAGTTGAATTTACAGGCAGGTACACAGGAGACATAGAGGCCGGGATTCGCTGGTACTGGCAGCATGTTAAAGAGAGCGAGAGAAAGAACCGCATGGAGCAGATGATTCAGGCAACTGCCCCGGGTGCGAGGCTCGTTTCATACGAACTCGGGCCGCTTTACGACCTCTCAAAGCAGTTCTACCTCAAAATCACGTTCGACATTCCGGGATACCTGAAGAGCATCGGTGACCTGAGACTTTTAGAGCTCCCTGATGTGAAAAATCGCTATAGATTCCCTGAAATCTCGGTTAAAAATCGGCACTATGACATTGTTTATAGAACCTCTTACAAGGTTTCACACGACTTTTACGTCAAATTTCAGGGTATGAAATTAAGCTACCTTCCGGATTCGATCAGCATCAAGGACAGACATTTCACCTACGTTTCATACTTCAAAAAGACAAAGGGAAACGAATTTGAATACCACGATGTTTTCCGAAGATGGGACAGGATTATTCCAGTGAGTGACTATCAGTCATATAGAGAGCATCTTTTAGAGCTTCTACATCATCTTCGCAAACCCGTAATCTTTGAGGGAGGTAAGTAAAATGAGAAAATTCCTCGCACTTTTAATAGTTTTGCCACTTTTGGGCATGAGTAAGACTCCCAAAATCCTGACACGAGATATCGTTTATCTCAAAAATGGTGAAGAAATAATGGGCTCCGTGGTCAAGATTACCGGTGATTCACTTCTAATCCTGACAGGCCACGGGAATGTTAAGCTTGCTCGTGGGGCAGTTTTGAGTATCGAGTCCTCAAAAAGACGTCCCGGGGATATGTGGGAGAAGGTATCGGACATAAAAGATACGCTCCTCTTAAGGGCACTCAAAATCAATGTGGACAGCATTTTCCCCAGCGCAGGGTATGTAAATATCTTTGTCAGAAAAAGTTTCAAATTAAAGAATGGGAACTACGAATACACTGAGAGGAGAATAATAAAAATCCTCAAGGAACGTGGGAAGCGCGCTGCCAACAGATTTTTTAGGTACCACCACAGATATGAAAAGGGAGAAATCGTATTTGCGAGAACTGTCACAAAAGATGGTAGAGTGGTTTCTATTCTTGATAATGCTATTGAAGATGCATCTGTCTTTTCAAACTATCCTGATTATGACGACCTGCACCGCATAAAATTTGCCATTCCGGAAGGTGAGCCCGGGAACATCCTGGACTATGAAATAAAAATCACCGGTAAGAGTTCGGGAAAACATCCTGCCTTGAAACGCATCCTGATGGGTGACAATGATCCAACTTACGAGGAAATCGTCTCAATTAGTGGCCCAGCTCTCATAATCAAAACCGAAAATTCTGAAAATCTAAAGGCCGATACCTTGCAGAGTGGAGGAGTGGTATTTACCCTCAGAAATCATCCGGGATACATCAGGGAGCCTCACATTCCACCGCTTCACTACATTTTGCCTGCCATCACAGTGGCAGAGAGAGCAGGGCTCGACTATTACAGGGCATATCTTGACACTTTGCTTGCCAATTTCGACGCTGAAAAGCTTATTGACAGCCTTGCCTCGAGGGCTCTAACCCTCGAAGACTCAGTTTTTGCCCTCTACAGATTTGTTGCCCAGAGCATAAACCGGGTGCCGGCCGACGGAAATTCATTCAGCATGTTTCCAAAGGCTCCGGGAGATGTCATCAAAAACTCAATGGGCAGCGAGATTGACAAAGCCTTTCTCCTTTATGCCATCCTTAAAAAGGACGGGCTTTCACCTGAGCTTATTCTTACCACATCAAAGGACCTGTGGCATACATACCCGGATATTCAGAACATTTCTCAGTTCTCGGGCATTATTGTCAAGCTGGACAGTGCCTATCTCGACCCTGTAAATGATCGCATGCCCCTCGGATACGTGAGACCAGAATACCAGGGCACAAGAGGAATCACCCTCGATGGCAGGGCAGTTGAGATTCCATTCATCCCCTATGAAAGAGAAGGTGAGACCAATTTTATGAATATTACCTTGACCAACACCGGAGACCTGCTCGTTTCTGATAAGTATCTCTACAGGGGAGAGGATGGGGTGATGGTAAGAAGCCTCAAGCAGTACAGAAAAGTGGAGCTCGAAAAACTGCTTGAGCAGAGTGTCAACTGGGCTCCGGGCACCATTCTTGATTCCTTTAGTCTATCTGACCTACAGGACCTTCGTATTCCACCACGCATTTCGCTCTATTACCACATCCCCGAGTATGCCATTGTTGCCAATGACCTGATACTCCTCAAGATGCCTGACCTAACCGAATACACCGCCTCGGACGTCGGGGCTACTGAGAGGTTCAATCCCCTCTACTTCTCAAGGAATTACAGGAGGATCAAGGACATCGTCATAAATCTACCACCTGGTTACATGGTGAGGTACATTCCCGAAGGATTTAAGGGCAGGGTTAAATTCATGAGTTTCAATTCGCTTCTTTTCAAAGATTCTGGAAAGGTGCATTATAGCGACGAAACTATAAGATTTGGTGGCATCTACGATAAGAGTCTTTACCCGGCTTACAGAAAAATCGTGGAAGGTATGGCTCGCCTGAGGGACAACTATATTGTGCTGCAGCGGATGAAACGGTAAATTAATACATGATTCGTCGGGAATTTGGAAAATATAAGGTTGAATCCTGGATAGGAGGGGGGCAGTTTGCAGACGTTTTTCTCGTTCTGGACACCATCACAGAAAAGAGATACGCCCTAAAAGTTTCGAGAACCCGCGAAAAGGACATTGAAATGCTCAAGCGCGAGGCCCAGCTCCTCGCGTCTTTGGAGCATCCAAACATTGTGAGATTCTATACCGCAGAGTTGATTGAGGGAAAGCTTGCCATTGTAATGGAATTCGTGGATGGATACTCACTCAGAAAACTCATCGAAGAAGAGGCCCCGCTCGATGAGACACGGGCAATTAGTATTATTACTGACGTTCTCGAGGCTCTCTCCTATGCCCATTCAAGGGGTGTGCTGCACAGAGATATAAAACCAGAAAACATAATGCTAACCCGGGACGGGGTTGTGAAGCTCACCGACTTTGGGCTTGCTGTAATGCTTTCAAGCAGCCTGAGCTTTTCCATGGCAGGAACGCCAATATACATGGCACCTGAGGCATGGAGCGGGAAAATGCGGAAAGAATCAGACATCTGGTCAGTTGGAACTGTCCTCTACGAATTATTAGCAGGATACCCACCATTTTTCGCAGAGACCATAGAAGAACTCCGAAATCAGGTTTTTAAGGGCAAACTCAAGAAACCACCAAGAATTTCCCCTGAGCTTTTTGAAATCATTAAAAAGGCTTTAAGAAAGGCACCACAGGAGCGATTTAAAACCGCTTCGGACATGAGAAAGGCCCTCGTGGATTACTTAAGACGCGGAGGTGGAGATATTTCGCTTAAGTCAATTCAGGTCAAAAGGAAGGTTTCTCCGCTTTTAGAGGGATTGACTGAGGAACAGAGAGAGGCAGTTTTGACCGGTGATGGCTACTTCCTTTTGCTTGGAGGAGCGGGAACAGGTAAAACTACCACACTCGTGCACAGAATAGCCTATTTGATACACGAAAAAGGGGTGCCGGCAGATAGAATCCTTGCAGTGACATTTACAGGCAAGGCAGCCGGAGAAATGAAAGAGAGGGTTGAAAAGCTCATCGGTGAGGGAAATACAAAGAATCTCTGGACAGGCACCTTTCATTACCTCGGCAGAAAAATTGTTTCATACGGAATCGAGCGACTTGGCTATCCTGAGGAGTTTCAGCTAATTGGCAGGGAAAACCAGGAAGAGTTATTCGAAAAAGCCACAGGCATCAGGGCAAAGGAAAAGATTCGCGCTATCCTGAAAGAGATTTCCCGGTATAAGTCAAACCTCGTCTCTGCCGAGTATCTTCTTGAGAACGTAAAAAGCCGCTGGAAGAAAGAAGTTGCCGAGGCTTATGCAAAATACCAGAGAGCTCTGTTTTTTGAAGGGCTACTCGACCTCGATGACCTTATTTTCCTCGCTGTGCGACTCCTGCGGCAGTACGATGACATAAAAGAACTTTTCAGCGAAAAATTCAAATACCTACTCGTGGACGAATTTCAGGACATCAATAGAGGCCAGTTTGTGATGCTCCAGATTCTCTCATCAAGGCATAAAAACCTTTTCGTAACCGGAGATGATGATCAGTCCATCTACGGTTTCAGAGGGGCATCGAGTAAATTTCTCACCCAGTTTAGAAAATTCTATCCTGACCACAAAGAAATCAGGCTTACGCAGAACTTCCGCTCGCCCTCAGAAATTATTACAGTGGCAAACACCCTGATTTCCCACAACGAATCGAGGATAGACAAGCTGATAATCCCGCTTCGTGAAAGCAACGAAGACGTGGTGAAATTCTACGCAGCCCGCAATGAAACGGACGAGGCAGAGTTTGTGGCAGAAAAGATCTTGGAGGAGCGGGAGCGAGGAAGGAGCTTTGATGACATAGCGGTTCTCATTCGCCTTAATTCCCTCTCGAGGCCCTTTGAAGAGGTCTTCAGCCGTAAAAAAATCCCATTTAATGTGCTTGGTTTTGGGGGATTTTACGAGCGAGAGGAGGTTAAGGCCTCCATAGGATTCTTGCGGTTTATCACAGGCACACGCAAGGCATCTGACCTTCGCCTGATGCTGACCAGATTCCTGAGATGGCATCCAAAAGACGCAAAAGCAGCCACGAAATATTTTGACAAAACCGGAAAGCCCACATTTTCAAAGAAATTCAGTGATGAGATGAAAAAGGCACTGGAGAATTTCTGGAAGTACCTGAACACATTTGACCCGGAGCAGCTCAAGATTCGTTCGCCACAGGAACTACTTGAGGAGCTTTACGATGTAACCGGCTACATGCGTTATCTTGAGGAAAAGGATACCCCATCCCGACTGATGGAGAAGGACAACATTGATGAGCTTTTAGGCATCGCAGGGATGTTTAAAAGAGGGGAGCTCAGGGAGTTTCTATCGCACGTATCCATGATGCAGCATCTTGGTGAGGAGTTTCGCTCCCTCGGTGGTGTGAGAATCATGACCGTTCACCAGGCAAAGGGACTGGAATTTCCCGTTGTGTTTGTGGTCGGTCTTGTCGAGGGTGTCTTTCCATTATTCAAGGCTGTCGCAGAGAAGGAGAGTCTTGAGGAGGAGCGCCGACTCTGCTATGTTGCCATCACAAGGGCATCGGAAACCCTTTATTTGACATATCCAAAGAAGCGTTTTAAATATTACCAGGAACCCTCCCGATTCCTTTACGAAATGTACGTCAGGGAGGAAAGGTAGCAAAAGGAGGAACGAGATGAAAGAAGTTCGCGTGAGATTCGCCCCTTCGCCAACCGGATACCTTCACGTTGGAGGTGCGAGAACGGCACTCTACAACTGGCTTTTTGCCCGAAACAGGGGTGGTAAATTTCTTTTAAGAATAGAAAACACCGACGTAAAGCGCTCGAGCAAGGAGATGGAGGAGTATATCAAAGAGGCCATGCTCTGGCTTGGATTAAACTGGGACGAGGATGTCGTATATCAACTGGACAGGCTCGAAATTTACAGAAAGTATGCAAATGAGCTCATTGAAAAGGGACTCGCATATTACTGTTACACCCCCCCTGAGGAGCTCAATAAAGAGGGTGGTGGTGTGGAGTGTTTTGAGGTAAATCCTGATGAATACAGGGACAAGCCCCTCGCCATCAAATTCAGAGTTCCCGATGAGGGGACAACTGAGTTTGACGATATCATAAGAGGACACATAACTTTTCAGAATAAAGACCTCGGGGACTTTGTGATAGTTCGCTCAGACGGCATTCCCACGTACAATTTTGCCGTTGTAGTGGATGACCACTACATGGGAATAACGCACGTTATCCGGGGTGAGGACCATATCCCGAATACGCCAAAGCAGATATTGGTTTACCGGGCATTTGGCTGGGATGTTCCAGAATTTGCGCACTTGCCCATGATTTTAGGGCCTGATAAGAAACGCCTTTCTAAAAGGCATGGAGCAACATCAGTTCTGGAATATCGGGACATCGGAATTCTGCCCGAGGCACTTTTCAACTTTCTTGCCCTGCTTGGATGGTCACCAGGTGATAACCGTGAAATAGTGCCCAAAGAGGAGATGATAAAACTCTTTGACCTGAAAAGGGTTGGCAAGAGGGCAGCGGTATTTGACCTCGATAAACTCTACTGGATCAATTCCGAGTACATCAGGATGAAGAGTGATGAGGAGCTTTATGAGCTCGCACTGCCATTTGTAGAAAAGGCAGGGCTTGTTAAAACAGATGCAGACCGGGAAAAGTTCAAAAAGGTTGTGCCGCTTCTAAAGGAGCGTGTAAAACTCCTTCGCGATTTTGTGGATCTTTCGGAATACTTCTTCCGCGATGTTGAGTCCTACGATGAGAAGGGGGTGAAAAAGCACTTTAAGGCTGGAGTTGAAGAGAGATTAAAGCTTCTTGTGGAGAGGCTTGAAAAACTTGATAGGTTTGATGAAAATAGCATCGAGGAAGTCGTAAGGTCACTTGCTGATGAGCTCGGGGTGAGTGCTGCGAAGATAATCCATCCCACGCGTCTTGCAGTTACAGGCCGCACCTTTGGCCCTGGCCTTTTTGAGCTCATGGCCGTCCTCGGAAAGGACGAGTGCATCAAACGCCTCAAACGCGCCATCAAATGGCTTGAGGAGAGAAAGTCCTGAGGATTTTGGAGTGATTGTCCCCTTTGTTGGACTTTGATGGAAGGTTAGTGGTAGAGACTGGGTGTGTTTAAGGAGCTTTACTGTGGGGTGGGGTCGTGCACGAAGTGCACGACCCCGCCCCACAAAGGGCATTCCAACGCGGTTGGTTTGACTTTAAAATAGACACATTATGAGATGGGTTATTGCAATAATCATCATGATGTTTGCTGTCTCCTGTACCAAGGAGTCAAACACTATAGGTAGGATTTCATACAGTCGTGACCCCTACATCGGGGATATCGAGCTATCAAGACACCTCGTCAACGGTTACCCCTCTGGTATCACACAATTTTTTCACAGTGGGGATACTGTGAACCTGTGGATACTCTGGTCATCTTCAGCAGATTCCCATTATGTCACGACCAAATGGTACAGGCCGGACAGCACTTTTTCGGATTCCTCAACGGTGAGAATTCCACCGGGTGAGAACATCATTACCTCATTCTCCAAACGCGTTTACGAGAGGGGAGAGTGGTACATAAATCTCTTTGTTGATGGCTCTGATTTTCGGGCGGGATTGATCTTCTACGTTGATACGCTCCCATGAAGAATCCGATTGTCAAATTTATCGTCCTGATAATTGTTCTCGCCGTCCTATGGAAGTTCTTCAAGCCTTCCCACATTGGCATTTCTGGAGCCGAGATTGGTGTAGTGGAGGTCAAAGGCACGATCAGGAGTTCGGACACCCTCGTCAAGTGGATAAAGCGTCTGAGAGAGGATGCTGATATCAAAGGGATACTCCTCAGGGTGGACTCTCCAGGAGGTGCCGTTGGACCTGTTCAGGAGATACTCGAGGCACTGAAAAAGACACGAAAAGCCGGAAAGCCCATCGTTGCGAGCTTCGGAAGTGTTGCAGCCTCGGGTGGATATTACGTTTCCCTTGCCTCGGATAAGATTGTTGCGAATCCCGGAACAATTACCGGCTCCATTGGTGTTATTGCCGAATTTCCTGTGGTTTCGGACCTTCTAAAGAAGTTAGGCATCCAGTACGAGATTATAAAAACTGGAAAGTTCAAGGACTCAGGCACTCCGTTCAGAAAGATGAAACCGGAGGAGAAGAAGTTGCTGAAAGGCGTCCTGATGGATGTCTATGACCAGTTTGTTGAAGAGGTGGCATCGGCTCGTCACATTCCAGCTGACAGCGTCAGGAGACTTGCGGATGGAAGGATTTTTTCTGGCAGAATGGCACTAAAGGTTGGTCTCGTTGACACCCTCGGCTCGATAGAGGATGCAGTTAACATTCTTAAAAAACTTGCCGGAATAAAGGGACACGTGAGTCTTGTTTACAAAAAAGAAAAGAAGAGGTTCTCCCTCATTGACCTTTTGATTAATCGCCTTGAGGGAGAGCTTGGGAGTTTCAAAATACTTTACAGGATGGATTGAAATGATTGAAAGGTACTGGAAAGAGGAAATAAAGAAAATTTTCACAGATGAATTCAAGTACAGGAAATGGTACGAAGTGGAGATCGCAGTAGCTGAGGTAGAGGCAGAAATGGGGATTATCCCATCAGATGTTCCGGAAAAGGTCAGAAAATCTATGCAAGATGTGGATTTCAACTGGGTGGCGAAAAGGGCGAAGGAGATCGAGCGAGAGGTTGACCATGACGTTATCGCCTTCCTGCTTACGATTGAGGAGATAGCCGGTGATCCTGCGAGGTATTTGCACTTTGGCATGACATCTTCTGATGTGGTAGACACCGCCAATTCACTCATTTTGAAAGAGGCCCTTGAGCTGAATCTAAAAGCCCTGAGTGAGCTCTCTTTGAGCTTTAGAGAGAAGGCCAATGAGTACCGCTATCAACCCATAATGGGCCGGACTCATGGGGTTTTTGCTGAACCCACGAGCCTCGGTTTGAAATTTCTCTCCTACTATTCGGCTTTTTTAAGAGATATAGAAAATCTACGCTCCGCCATCGAAAAAATAAGCTATGGTAAGATTTCCGGTGCTGTTGGAAACTATTCCTTTATAAGCCCTGAGGTCGAGGAAAAGGCGCTTCAGAAGCTTGGATTGAAGCCCGAGCCAGTTTCAACCCAGATCGTGCCGAGGGACCGCTATGCCTATGTTTTTGATGTGATTGCCATTTCTGCAGGTAACATTGAAAAATTTGCCACAGAAATTCGTCTGCTTCAGAGAACAGAAGTGGGAGAGCTTGAGGAACCGTTTGGAAGGAAACAGCGAGGCTCATCTGCCATGCCCCACAAGAGGAACCCTATAAAAAGTGAGAGATTATGCGGTCTTGCACGCCTTTTGAGAGGCTATGCCCACACATCCATGGAAAATATTGCACTCTGGCACGAGAGAGATATATCCCATTCCTCAACCGAGAGATTTTTGATGCCAGATGCCCTCTCCCTTTATTACTACATGCTCACATTGCTAAAGGATATAGTTGACAGGCTGGTTGTTAATGTGGAGAGGATCAACGAGAATCTGGTCAAATACGGGAAATTTTACCTCTCGGAGGCGATTCTACTTGCCCTTGTGAAAAAGGGTGTTAGGAGAGGTGAGGCTTACGAATGGGTGAAGGAATCTGCCCATAGGGCCATGAAGAGCGGTGAGCCATTTGAAGAGCTGATCAGAAAAAATGAAAACATCGCGAAGTATCTCACACCACAGGAACTCGAAGAGGTTTTAAACCACGATTATTTGAGGAACGTGGACGCAATTTTCAAAAGATTTGGCCTCTGATGATCCCCAGAAGAATCATTCTCACAGGTATGATGTGCAGTGGCAAGACCACTGTGGGACGCAGGCTTGCCGCGGCACTTGGATGGGATTTTGTTGACACGGATGAGCTCATCGAACAGCGCTCTGGCCTTAAAATCTCTGAAATTTTTAGAGCTTACGGTGAGGAATATTTCAGAAAATTGGAGAAAGAGGTTCTGCTGTCCGCTATGCGTCTTGAAAATGCGGTGATTGCCACCGGTGGGGGAGTGGTGACAGATTCGGAGAATCTCAAGTTGATTCGAGAGCAGTCATTGGGAGTGTATCTTGATGTTCCACTTAAAGAGCTTGTTAGAAGGTGCAGGGGAAAAAGTGACTTGAGGCCTCTTTTGGAAGGGGGGATTGAGGATAACCTGAGGAAAATTCTGAAT
Source organism: Caldifarciminota bacterium (assembly GCA_026991055.1). Classification (GTDB taxonomy): domain Bacteria; phylum Hydrothermota; class Hydrothermia; order B15-G9; family WFZT01; genus WFZT01. The sequence goes on from JALXCE010000026.1 coordinate 25,186, forward strand.
GAAAGACGGGAAATATATGAAAGGGTGGGAAATACTGTGGATGCGGTCGCTAATCCATGGATCGTGGCTCAAAGGATACTCTGTCTTATTGATTGGGACATCAGAGAAGAGCTAGATGGCATAGAAAAAATTTTGCTCGGGCCCGGGATTTTGAAGGATTTGGGGAATTTCACGACGGGGGATGTCAGGTATTTTGCCCAGAGGAGAGTTTATAGATTGTTTGGTAAGTTTCTGCCAGATAGTGTTTTTGTGTTACCTGATGGTGATAGAGCAAAGAGCCTAAAAACCCTTACGCGAATCTATGAATTCCTGCTGAATTCAAAGGCAACGAGGGGAACCACTGTGGTGTCTATAGGAGGAGGTGCAGCCTCGGATGTGGTGGGATTTGCAGCATCTACTTTCAAAAGAGGTGTCAGGTTTATCAATGCACCCACAACCCTTCTTGCCCAGGTTGATGCAGGTCTTGGTGGAAAAAATGCTTTAAATTTCAGGGGGATAAAGAACGTCATTGGGACCTTCTATCACCCGGATTTGATTTTGATTGATTCTTTAGCTCTTTTATCGCTTGATGGAAAGGATTTTCGCCAGGGATTTGCAGAGATTGTGAAGTCTGCAATAATTGGTGAGACTACGTTTTCAAATAAGTTAGAAGATGGTGCCCCCCTCCCAACCTCCCCCCACCGACGAAGTCCGTGGGGGGAGGAGTCAGGTGGGGGGAATTCTTTCGATCACGGGGGTGCATTTTTCAAATTCCTTGAGGTAACTGCGGATATGTTGTTAAATCGGAATCTTCAGGCACTCACTGAGGTGATAAAGAGAACTGCGAGGGTGAAGCTCAGGATTGTAGAGGAAGATTTCAGGGAATCCACTGGTAAGAGGAAATTACTCAATCTTGGGCATACACTTGGTCATGCTTATGAGGTGATACTGGGAATAAGTCATGGTGAGGCTGTTGCCATTGGTCTTGTTAAGGCCATTGAGATTGGAATAAGACTTGGAATTACTGAGACTGGGCTCCTTGAGCGAACAAAGGAGTTGCTCGGTAAGTTTGGATTACTGAGGAAGTTACCTGATGCTGAGCGCGTGGATGAGAGATTGATTCTTGAAAAAATCGTGCAGGACAAAAAGGCCTCTCGTGGTAAGATTGACTTTGTAATACCGCGCAAACCCGGTGATGTTATCATAAACCCCATGGAGCCAGATGAAATTATTAGGTTGATTTCTGGAGGATAGTGGGTTTCACATGTGGGAGAGCGTGTTCGAAAATTTACCCCCTTCAGCCTTTTTCGCGCACTTTTTGCGTGGAGAAGGAGACGTATGGAGGAAATCCGGTGGATAAATCGGAAATTTTGTTGATGATAATTTCCCCATTCCACCCCGGCCCTCCCTTCCCAAAGGGAAGGGAGGGGGTGTTATCCTCGCTCGAACCAGCAATGCAGAAAAGAAGTCTTTACAAGAAAGCTAAGTTTTCCCCTCCTTCCACAGGGAAGGAGGGGGTAGGGGAGAATGGGAAAATTGTTGAAAGATTTTTTATACATTTTAGAGTATGTTCACGGTTCTATTACAGAGAATAAAGTTGGCTATAAATCTAGACTTTCCGGAGCTCCAGAAAAATTCACTTATGTGAGGAGGTTTATTATGAAGATAGCTGTAATCAATGGGCCAAATCTCAACCTTCTTGGCAGAAGGGAGCCTGAGATATACGGCTCTGGCACCCTTGAAGAGCTTCAGAAGATGCTCATCGAAGCCTCTGAGGGGAAGAATGTTGAATTTAAGTTTTTCCAGTCCAATAGCGAGGGTGAGATTGTGGATTTTATTCATCAATGCATTGGCTCAGTTGATGGAATTATCATAAATCCGGGTGCTTATTCCCATTACAGTATTGCCATTCTTGACGCGCTAAGGGCATTTGATGGCAAGATCGTTGAGGTGCACATATCAAATGTGTTTAAAAGAGAGGAAATTCGTCATTCGCTTATCACTGCGAGGGCTGCAGATGCTGTGATAGCTGGGATGGGCTTCGAAGGATACGTTTTCGCTTTCTTCTACCTCTTGAGTTTATCTGAGTAACACCGGGCAAGAATCGCGTGTCTCAATCCTCTATCGCTCACGATGGCTAAATCCTGGCTGTAAAAATCCATTAAAGCAAGGATAATTACCGTCCCCGGAATTATTACTTCTGCTCTCTCGGGTTGAAGTCCTATCAGTTTTCTCCTGGCTGAAATCGGCATTGAGATAAGCTTTTTTAGGAGTTCTTCAATAGATGTCCTCGAAAGTTCTAAGCCGTGAACCTTCGCAGGGTCATATTGCCTGAGCTGTAGTTTCATGGCGGCAAGATTGGTGGCCGTTCCGCCGATTATAACAAAGTTCCGAGGGGTAGTTTTAAGAAGATTTTCGCTGAGATATTCTAAAATTTCATTTTGCAATCTCTGGATGTCACTAAAGTGCAAAGCTTCTTTGAAATTGAGATGGCTGCCCTCGAGGATTTTCAGGGCACCCAGATCAAGACTATAGGTACGGATAAGATTTTCGTCTTCACCATAGGCTATGTCAGTGCTTCTCCCTCCTATATCGGCCACTACGGTGCTGCCGGAGAGTTTAAGTGAGGAAACGGCCGCCTCATACGAGAGTTTTGCTTCTTCATCACCGGATATGATTTTTATTTTGATGCCGCAAAGGTCATTTACCAGCTTTAGAAAATCCCCGGCATTTGAAGCTACCCGGAGGGCCATTGTCCCGACTGCAATCACCCTTTCGGCTCCCATCTCTTCTGCTCTCTTTTTAAAATCGCATACGGCGCGAGCAGTTCTCTCCATTGCATCATACCTGAGTCTTTTTGAGGTATTTAGTCCCTCACCTAATGCTGTAACACGATCAAGTTCAAGGATGGGAAATCCATTCCCGTCTGCAACGGTAAGAAGCACAGAATTTGAGCCTACATCAATAACTGCACATCTCATGGGATTGATTCTATACCCTCTAAGTTGAAAAAGGAAGGCGAGGATTCCATAATAGTTGAATGGGGGAAATGGAATTTTTCCTCATACTGCTTCATCTTGTCCCTGGAATCAGAGACAGGACTATTTATAAAGTTTTGCGTGCTCTGTATTTTGAGGGAATTTCTCCCTCGAGGTTTCTTGAGTTCCCTTTTGAAATTTACAGAGACAGGTTTGGACTCCTTGAAGTCTCGGCTAACGCCCTTGGTAACCAACTTGACAATCTGATTTATAAAGCTCGTGAGGCAAGTGAGAAAATGCGCGAGTTGGGGTTTAGGGCTGTTTCAGTTTTTGATGAAACATATCCTTCTAAACTCAAGGATTTTATGGATTATCCGCCACCTATTATTTACATTCATGGAGACGTAGGATTATTAAACAGTGAGACCTTTTCCCTCTTGAATTCCAGAGATGCAGATGAGAGATGTATGAGGCTTTCGCTTGAGGCAGGGAAAAGTTTTTCTGGCGTGGCAGTTGGAGGGCTTTATGGAAGAAATTACAGGTTTTTCGAAAATATAGGTGGAAAGCGGGTCGCAGTGAGTGACAGGGGAATATTCCAGATAACGAAGCGAAGGCTCAATTTGGGATTTGATGCCATCATCTCATTTTCAGGGCTTGACGATATGGGAACGCCAGGCTCCATGCTTATGCGGGATAGAGTGGTTGTAGCACTTTCTGATGTGATAGTAGGTATTTGCATCAGGGAGGGTGGAAACATGGATAAGCTCTTGAGGGAGGCAGCCCAAAAAGGTAAAGAAACTCTCCTTGCCGAAGTGGACTACAATGGAGATAAGTTAGGTGGTCTAAAGCCTCTTAAAATATAGTTTTTTGCTTGACAATTGGGTTTTATGAATTTAAAATGGACTATTGCGAAAAACAAAAACAAGGGAGGTTAAATAATGCAAGGACTTGTTGAATACTTCAATAAGGGCGGTTCAATGATGTGGTTGCTCCTCGCGTTAGCTATCCTTGGAACCGCAATCATCATAGAGAGAATCATCACACTGCTTGTGAAGGCGAGCACGAACCCGCGCAAGCTTGTGGAAAAGGTTACGACCCTCATTGAGGAAGAGGGTCTGGATGCTGCAATAGAGTATTTGCAGAAAAATAAGAAGCCTATTGCAAAGGTCCTTCTTGCCGGACTTGAAAAGGTCCACAGAGGGAAAACGGTGGTTGAAGAGGCTATGGCTGCCAAGGCATCAGCAGAGATGGGATT
>JALXCE010000027.1 GCA_026991055.1 Caldifarciminota bacterium
CCTCATAGGGCTTTCATTGAGGTTTCAATAGCATGTTAGAATTTAACTTTTTAAAGGGAAATAAAATAGCCGCTAAAAGTAAAGGCAAGTCCGGGAGTAAAAAACTCCTGTGGCTTATACTTATTCTTATAATTCTTCTTGCTGTTTATGCCTACATGAGCGGATTTTTGAAGGGATTCTAAAGGATGTCGAGTAAAGTCAAAACCATCATCTGGACAATCGTCGTCATAATACTGATACGTGCAGTTCTGGTTTATCCCTATGTGATTCCTTCAGGTTCGATGGAGGATACACTACTTCCTGGTGATGTGCTTCTCGCACTAAAATTTGTTTACGGAGTCGATATCCCCTACACAGACATAAGAATTGCCCAATGGAGAAAGCCCAAAAGGGGAGATATAATCATTTTTAAATACCCAGTAGATGAGAGGAAACACTTCGTCAAACGGTGCATTGGTGAGCCGGGAGACACAATTGAGATTCGAAATAAAGTGGTCTACATAAATGGCAAGAAGCTCAACGAGCCCTATGCAGTGCACAAAGACCCCCACGTATACCCTTCGAGGTATGACCTGACAAACAACCCATGGGCTCAGAAACTTTATCAGAAAAGCTGGGAAAATAGAGAATTCATGAATGATCCCACTGTTCGTGACAATTTTGGGCCAATAGTCGTGCCCAAAGGCACAGTTTTTGCTATGGGTGACAACCGGGATTACTCATACGACTCAAGGTTTTGGGGACCTGTTCCCTATAAACTTGTCATCGGAATTCCCTTTATCATTTATTTTTCATACAATCCGAGTGCACCCTGGAGTAAACCCTGGGAGAAGATTCGCTGGAGCAGAATTTTCGCCGTTTATGACATGGGCTTCGGCAAAATAAGATAGCGAATTTTAATTGACATAACTAAAATGCTAACTTTATCTTTTTAGCCTGATGGAGGAGGACTATGCTTGAGAAAATGGTAAAAGTTGAAATTGCAGGCTCCAAAAAGGATGTGGACGCCCTGCTCAAGGAAATTTACAAATATGGCGTGCTGCATCTTGAAGAGCTCCCAAAAGATGATCCCAATATTAAGCACATTGAGCTTTCTTCTGATGAAATTGAGAAACTAAAAAATTTCAGGGGATATCTTAACGACCTTAAGGAAATTGTTGAGGAGCTCGGATTGAGCTCAGAGGAAACCCCGGAATTCAGGGGTGATGAGAACGAGCTGAAGGACAAAATTGAGCAGATCAGGACGGAATTTAAGGAGATCGTTGAAGAAGAGAGGAGGATAAAAAGTGAGGAAAGACTCCTCAACGATTATAAAAAGGCCCTTCTCGCTCTGAAAGACTTGATCGCTCAGTACAAAGGCACTGAAAAACCCGGCTTTATAGGCATTTCAATTTCTAAGAGTGAAGCAAGGATTCTTGAATACTTAAAGGAATTGATAAAAGCAAAGCTTGGGAACATTGAATTTGAGATCATATCCACTGATTTAAGTGGTGATAGACTCGCAGGGCTTGTAATTGCCCCTGAAGACAAGATTGAGGAGATTTCGAAAATTATCTGGAATGAGGGGATCAGTGAACTCAAAATTCCTGAGAAGTACAAAGACCTCTCCATTGAGGGCATGGTAAGTGCCCTTGAAAGTGATCTTGCCCGCATTCCCGAGCGACTTGAGGCAAACAGAAAGAAACTCGAAGAATTTAAATCTCGCTATGGAAAAACTATCCTCGAGATGCTGGATTACGTTCAGGAAGAGGTGGAGGTTTTAGAGGCAAAAGAAAACTTTATCGGGCAGACAAAGTTCCTGTATTTTCTATGGGGATGGGTTCCAGAGCCTGAGTACAAAAAGTTTGAAGACTATCTTAAAAAGAATTTCAAAGGAAGACTGGTGTCAAAAGATATAACACCAGATAAACATGAGTATTCGAAGGTCCCGGTGAAGTTTAAAAACCTTTCGATTTTTAGACCTTTTCAATTGCTTCTTTCCATCTTTCAGCCGCCAATTTATGGCACCATAGACCCGACTCCCATGCTGTATATATTCTTCCCAATCTACTTTGGCTTTATGCTCGGAGATTTTGGATATGGGGCAGTGGCCCTGCTTCTTTTTGGAATGCTTTATCTTAAGGCAAAAAAAGGAAGTGTTCTTCAGCAGGTTGCAATTATCTTTCTCTGGACGTCTCTCTGGACAATAATATTTGGCCTGTTTTATGGTGAGGCTTTCGGAGACCTTGCGGAAAAGCTTGGAATGCATCCTCTTGTAATTCACAGAATGCATGAGATTAAAACAATTCTCGTTGTAGCTGTGCTGTTCGGCGTGTTGCAGGTGGTGCTTGGTGTATTCCTTGGCTTTGTCAATAACCTGCGACTCGGTCACATAAAACACGCTAAGTATGAATTTGCGAGATTTATAGGGCTTGTGGGGCTTTCTATCTCATTTATCGGTCCAATCCTCATGCTGATCGGGGGATGGCACGGATACCCGAAAATTCTTATAGAAATCGGGATTGCACTCCTTGTTATAGCAATTCCTGCAGTGGCAATTCTTCACAACTTTATAGCCCCGATTGAGATTCTCTCTGCAATGGGTAATATGTTCAGCTTTGCACGTTTGATGGCCATCGGACTCTCATCCGCCATTCTTGGTA
>JALXCE010000028.1:0-1341 GCA_026991055.1 Caldifarciminota bacterium
CTCTGAAGTGCCGGGAGCTCGGCCTTTGCCTTGAAAAGCTGGCCACTGTGGAAGAAATTAAATTTAACCTCACCGTTGGATTTCTCTTCAACATACTTTGTCCATTTCTGTGCCACAGGAGTCCAGAAGTATGAGGTAGGGAACATGGTTGAGAAGGTCAGTGTGATTTTAGGACTTTTTGCAGATAGGATACCGAAGCTAAAGGTTGACCCCACAACCGCGGTCCCTCCTATGACTGCTCCTTTTTTGAGGAACTCCCTTCTTGTTATTTTTTTATCCTCCATGACAGACCTCCTTTTTGGTTAAACAAACCTCATCTTAGACCATATTATGACCAACTGTCAATATTTTGAGAGCCTGGTTGAAAAATTTCAAATTGCTCGATTTTAAGGGGAAATTTCTTAGTTTGTGTGGCCCGCGCACTTCGTGCGTGGGGGGAGGATGCAGATAGGGGGAATTCCTCTTAAAATTCCAGATAAATTGAAATTTTTCGAACACGTTCCCCAATCTATTGAAAAGAGGTAGGTGAGACATTAGAATATGCACCTGCAGGGCCGTTAGCTCAGGTGGTAGAGCACCTGATTTTTAATCAGGGGGTCGCAGGTTCGAGTCCTGCACGGCCCATTTTGTGGGCCCGTGGCGCAGTGGGAGCGCGGGTGACTGGCAGTCACCAGGTCGTGGGTTCAAGTCCCACCGGGTCCACTTCCTTCCCACAAAGCCAACGGAAAAATCCCCAGGATGAGGTTATACTTTACGCCTATGAAGCTTAGAACTTTTCTACAAAAGGCAGGAGTCGGCTCCAGAAGATTCTGTGACAGGGCTATTATAGATGGACGTGTCAGGGTAAACGGAAAAGTTGTTCGTGAACCCTGGTTTGAGGTAGACCCTGAAAAGGACACTGTCCATCTTGGTAAAAAGCAGATAAAACTTGAGGACCATAGCGATACAACTTTTGCCTTTTATAAGCCTGCGGGTGTTTCAAGCACCCTGTATGATAAGCATGCTGAGAAAACCATAGCCGACTATGTAAAAGATATCGGCAAAAGGGTATTTCCGGTTGGGAGACTTGACCGGGATTCAGAAGGTTTGATGATTCTTACAAATAATGGAAAACTGGCGAACATTCTTACACACCCGAGGTATCAGATAGAGAAGGAATATATTGTGAGTGTGGAAGGGGGGAAGATAAATCGTGACGTTATCAAACGTTTGAGCAAGGGAGTTTATGTGGATCATGCTTTTTTGAAACCACACAGAGTCCAGCTTCTCCACTCCACAGGAACGAGTGGAGTCTTCAAAATCGTACTGAGGGAGGGTAAAAAGCGTGAAATTAGAAGGATT
>JALXCE010000028.1:1351-1983 GCA_026991055.1 Caldifarciminota bacterium
GTGAAAAAGTTAAAGCGCATCCGCATTGGAAATTACATACTTCCACCAAATTTAAAGCCGGGTGAAATGGTTAAGTTATCAAGGGCAGATATCAGGAAGCTCAAGATGGAGAGGAGAAGGAGGAGCTGAAAATTTTTAATGGGGCTCCCCCGCTTCGCGGGGGAGCCCCAAATTTTAATTACTTAAGTCTCAAATCTTCATATGCTGATAGGGCTGCAACTGCTCCCTGACCTGCAGCTACTATAATCTGTGCCTGACCACCTGTTATATCCCCCGCGGCATAAACCTTAGGAACACTCGTTCTCTGATTTTTGTCAACTTTTATGTATCCCCTCTCATCCAACTCCACTCCGAGCTGTTTCGCAACTTCATTCTGAGGGATGAGTCCCACATAGATAAATACTCCATCAATCTGGAGCTCCTTTATTTCGCCTGTAGCACGATCCTTCACCTTGAGACCTTTAACCTTCTTTCCGTCCCCAAAAATTTCCACAACCTGAGAATTCATCCAGTAATCTATACCGAGTTCCTGAATTTTTTTCTGATACGCCTTCTCACACATCCATCTGGGCATAAATTCGATTACCGTAACTTTAGGAGTAATCTCCTTTAATGTGATAGCAGCTATGGCT
>JALXCE010000028.1:1993-2631 GCA_026991055.1 Caldifarciminota bacterium
GTAACACAGTAGGATACCCCACGTCCATCGTACTCTTTTTCTCCCGGAATGTTCAGGTGTTTATGGGTAGTGCCTGTAGAGATTATAAGAGCATCAGCAGTGTACTCTCCTTTGAAAGTCTTGACGATGAATTTTTCGCCGTCTTTTTTCACCTCATCCACACCCTCACCTTCGTGAATCTCTGCGTACTGTGAGGCGTGCTCTTTGAATTTTGCTGCAAGGTCCTCTCCTTTTATGCTTGGAAATCCAAGATAATTCTCCACAAGCGGGTCCTCACCTACGAGTCCACCGGCAACGTCCTTTTCCAGTACAAGAACGTCAAGCCCTGCACGAGATGCATAAATTGCAGCGGATAAACCACCGGGTCCACCTCCAACTATTATTATATCAAAGTCTTTTTTGCCAGAAGTCTGCTCCTCACTTGGCATTCCAAAAATCAGTTCCATTTCCTACCTCCTTGGGGATTTTGGGAATAATAATTAACTAATTTAGTCAGGTATGTCAACTGATTCGTCTTTCGTCAAAATTAAATCTTCCTGTAGCATATCTAAGTTCTGTTCTTTTCATTACTTATACCTCCTTTTTTATTTGACCCATCACCCTCCTCCCTTCTTTTCCTATTGTATACCCTCTCTAAC
>JALXCE010000029.1 GCA_026991055.1 Caldifarciminota bacterium
ATCGTCTTGAGAGGAAGCTTCGCAATGCGACCAGAGAAGTAATCGACATGGCACGTGAGTACAATGTAGACCTCAGGACAGGTGCGATGATACTCGCCTTGAGAAGGATCGAGGAGGTTTATAAGGAAAGAGAGCTTTTCCCATGATTGAGAAGATCAGGGAGTCTCTGCTTGAATCCATCGGAGTAAAGCGGAAAATTCTGGAAGATGAAGAGATTTTGAAGAAAATTTTGAGGGCGGCGGAGATAATCTCTGCCGCCCTCAAAAACAACAAAAAACTCCTTGCCTGCGGCAATGGAGGCTCCGCTGCTGACGCTCAGCATATTGTGGCTGAGCTGGTTGTAAAATATTCAATTGAAAGAAAGGCACTTCCTGCCCTTGCGCTTTTTCAGGACCCATCCACAGTAACGGCTGCATCCAATGATTTTGGCTATGAACATGTCTTTGAAAGACAGGTTGAGGCACATGGGAGGGAAGGCGACGTTCTCCTTGCCATATCAACTTCTGGAAAATCTCCTAACGTGAATTTAGCCGTAAAAAAGGCAAAGGAACAGGGGCTCAAGGTCATTTATCTAACCGGGAAAGACACACCACCAGTCGCTGATTTATGTGACGTGGTGATTAATGTTCCATCAGGAGAAACCCCAAGAATCCAGGAAGTACATATAACCATAGGGCACATTCTGGTAGAGCTTGTTGAGCAAATGCTTTTTAAGGAAAAGTAGTCCTAAATATTTTTCTGTTACCTGAAGTACACGAAGTCCAATGGGGCATGTATTGTTATAAAAATAACAGATGGTGAAAGATGAACAACCTCAAGTTTCCAAATCCCATCGATTTCCTCAATGAGGATGCTTTCTCTGTATTGTGGGGAAGCTTGTAGGTTGGTTAAAAAGGGATAAGAAGTCATTTCAGATTAATCATTTTCAAGCGTAATGCCTCCTCCCTGAATCCCTTCCCCGCGCATAATGCGGGGGAGGGAAGTGCCTTAAGGTATCGAGGACTAACAGGCAAAGCCCTAAGAAAGATTTCAAATATAACTGCTCTTTGGGAGAAAACTTTGAAGAAAAGAGTGCCTTTGGACGTTACTTTCCGGTAAACCTTTAAAGATTTATTTGAATTTACAAGAGCTTCCCAAAAAACATGAACACTAACTTCTGAACCCGCTACACAAAACACCTCCTCTCCCCGCATCAATTCTCTGCGGGGAGAGGTAAGGTGAGGGGCTACATCATTAATTTTTCCAAGATTCAAACGTACTCCCTCCTCACTCTCAAAAGAATTTAGTCAATTGGGCTATTGTCAACAATAATTCGCCTCTTTGTTCGCACAGAGGTGTATTTTTTATAAAAGTTTTTTGGAAACTGAATGAATGTGAGACAGAATCCCGATTGGCATTACTCAGAGCCCTGCAATTTCCGGCCATGTATCGCTTTTTTCATCATTGACCGGATTTTTTCTATTCTCGCCTCTTGTCAGGTCGGTGGATGAAAATTATCATCAATTAAAAAGCGGGAGGTTTGAAGATGCCGATTTATGAGTATGTTTGCCTTGACTGTGGCAGAAAGTTCACACTCTTTAAGTTCAATATAGTGGAGAAAGATGAGGACCGTTGCCCGCACTGCGGGAGTACAAATATCAAAAAACTTGTCTCGAGGGTCAGATTTGTTATGTCCGAGGACGAACGACTCGAAAAGTTAGCTGATCCATCCAACTGGAGCGGGCTCGACGAGAATGATCCCAAATCAATTGCAAAGTTTATGAAAAAGATGGGGAATGAATTGGGTGAAGACCTTGGTCCTGAGTTTGAAGAGGTGGTTGACAGGCTGGAAAAAGGAGAGAGCCCGGAAGATATTGAACGAAGCATGGAGGGTGACGAATCCGCTGGAGAGGGCGTCGGAGATTTTGAATAATTGACTTTCGTAGAAAATAAGAGGAGCTGAGTTCTGAATATTAGAAGAAATTACGCAAAACTACTTCCCACAAACTAATCTCTCGCACACTTACTTCAATTCACACTACCCGTTTACTACACAGAGCTTCAGTCGAGTTTAAGTAACTTAATCTTTATCTAAAGTGCCTGCTTGCGAATTCAAGAGAATTCTTGATCCGGAAGTATAGATGTGTTCCATGCCTCGCCGGGAAAAGATCATTGGGATACCCCGGTGCATCGCTGAAAATATCGTAGGTGTAAAGTGAATCTGGATAGTTTAGAGAATCCATAAGGGCTTCAAAAGCCTCTGTATGAGAAGTGAGCATGAGTTCATCATTAATTCCACAATCTAAATAAAATTTCGTCTGGTTAGCAAGCAGGTTGCTGAGACTGTCCCTGAAGAGTGTCGCAGGGTCGTGCTTTGGAAGCCATTCATTGTAATAAACACTGTCTGGAGTGTACGTAGTGTCGAAAGGCAGTCTGACTCCTACAGCAACAGGATTACCAAATAGAAAGAATACAGAGTCCTGAAGAATCAGTTCATACTTTGTCGAATCAAAGTTTGAGCTGAAATCGACCTTTGGCGAGAATGCGCCCGCCATGGCAATCAACATTGTTGTAAGTGGACGCTGAGGCCCGAGATACTCGGCAGGCTTAAAAGGTATCCTTCCACCAAACGTGCTGTCCATCCACTCAAATCGAACCATTGAGAGTACACCGTCTCTTATAAACTGGTCGAAAAAGATTGGCCCTGAGTGCTCCCCAACGATTCCAAAAATATCTGGGTGTTTGATGCCAAGCTTCATTGCACCATACGCGCCCATAGAAATTCCAATTATTGCCCTGTGGTCTTTGTCCGGAATGGTTCTGTAGTGTGCATCAACATAGTTGACGACATCATTAACAATATACGTTTCGTAGCTTCCAAAAACGGATACCTCTGAGCCAAGAAAAGTGGTTCTTGAGTCTGTGTAAAAGCTGCCTCCGAGCGCGTTTTTCCCGTCAGGCATGACAATTATCATTGGTTTTATATCACCAGTTGAAATCAAATAGTCCGCAATATCCTTTATATCCTCGTAATCCTGCCAGAAATTGTGATCTCCACCAAAGCCGTGTAATAGATAAACCACAGGGTAGTTTGTGATAGTATCGTTGTCGTATCCAGGAGGAAGGTAGATATTGACCGCTTTGGTTCCGATTAACGTATCACTTGCTGTCACGGAATCAACTACAATGGTTCCATGTCTGATCTCCGGTCCCTCGACTTCTGAGGGATTCTTACAGCCGTTAAGCACAATTAAACCCAAAATTGCGAGGATAAAGGTAAATTTCTTCATTTTCTTCCCTCCATGTTAAAACTTATATTCCACGCCCAAACCAAGGGCGTTAACACCAAATCCATATTCGCCAGCAAGATAGGATGATTTATAGCTGTAATTTTCGCTCCGCTCAACTGTTTTGGGTGAGGAATGGACATACTCCGCATTGAATTGAATCTGTAGAAAGTCAAAAATACTGTATTCCACTCCCAGTGTGACTCCGACCTTGGGATTGGCATCTGGAATAAGAGGGGTTATAGTGGAATCAGGAATTGGAGTCCCATCGTAATAGGCACCTGAGCGCACGGTCAATTTATCGTTGACCCTGTATCTCATCCCAATCCCGAACTTTACAGTGCTATTCCAGTATTCTTTTAGGGTGTCTTCTTTTATTTCAGAGAGGGTGACGTCTCCCATTTTAATTTTCAAATTTGTGAACTTTGCAATTAGCTCGCTGAAGCTTGCCCAATGGGTATAGCTAACATCTGCTGTGATCATAAATTTCTTTGTCACGTTATAGGCAAGACCTGCGCCGATGTTAAATGGGAGAGTGACCTTCACCTCTGCGGTTCCATATCCTGATGCAACTCCGCCGAGGAAGAAAGGAGCCAGACTGTCAGCCCTCGATGCAATTGCATCGTTGTATGGGAAATATAGCCACAGATTTGCATCTCCCGTGAGAGTCGCCGGTGAGTAAAATCTGCCGGAAATCCCTGCTCGGAAATTTTTAGATATCTCATAAATTGCACCAACTGATGCGGAAGCCGCCCACCCTTTGACTTCTAATTTTGTGTCAATAGGGAAGAGCCTGTACTGTATGGGAAGGCTGAGGGCATGTGTGTCCACTGTTGCAGGGTCAAAGAAGTTTATCTTCCTGATGGTGAGTCTTTCAAAAGTGGGCCCCACTCCAATTCCAATGCTGAATTTTTTAAATTTCTTTGAAAGCCCTACGAGCATACTTGCTGTTCGAACATCGCTTTGCCAGTTGTACTTCGGAAAATTTGGTGGAGTGAAAGTCGCTGTGTCGGATGGATTATAGTAACCAATGGGCAGATGGTACAATTTCCAGCTTGTACCGAGGCCAAAGGGTACAAATACAGCAAGTCCAATCTTTGTGTTTTTTAGATACTTAAAGTTTTTTACAAAGCCTCCGGAGGGTATTGTAAATGTTTGAGGTTGTGTCCTGACCTCTGTAACCGTTGAATAAGGGCCGTCATAACCGAGGATTCCGGTGTTGGGTTTAAAGTAACTCCAGGGTTTTATGATGGCATTGTGAAATCCAATGATGTCCGAGCCCACATAGCTCATTCCAGCAGGATTCCAGTAAAGGGCTGTCCAGTCGTTGGCAAGAGCTCTGAAGGCATCTCCCATGGAAAGTCCACGAGTCCCCACTCCGGAGAGCTCAAATCCCCCTCCATACACCAATCCAGCAAGCAGTAAAATCAAAATGGATTTTCTCATCATTGCCCTCCCTTGCTACTGGTTCAGTACCAGTTTTTTTAAGAAGTCAACGCCCTTATCTATGTTTTTATTCCCCTTTTCCTCAATTTCCTTTGCCTTCTGGTGGGCATTTTTTATAATCTCTTCAACTTCATTCTTGAGTTTGTTTAGTGCCTCTTTCTTCCTGAATTCGATCTCCTTCTGAATTTCCACAGTTCCTCTTTTTATAAATTCCTGAGACTCTTTTACTGCCCTGTTTTTCAAATTCTCAGCCTCTATCTTAGCCTTCTCAATTATTCTTTCGGCCTCTTCCTCATACTTATCAACGCCCTCTAAAAGCACACTCTTTTCCTCAATGCTGTGAACTTCACTCATTCTTTAACCTCCGTTAAATGTTTTTCCATTTTTTCTATCTCATCCATTAGATTAACGGCGATACCGGTAGTTTGACCGGTGAGGTAAATTTTCCCACCATCGTCTTTAAAGAACGAAAACCTCGCGGTCGGATAAAATACTCTTAAAAACAGGCCTATAACAAATATCAAAGTCCCGATAAGGAGATAAATAATGCCGTTGTCACGTTTATAATAAATTCCCGTGCCCTGACGATAAGAGACCATGTCAAAGGTAACATCTTCTGCCTGAAGAGGTTTTCCCATCTCGAGGAGTCCGAGTTTTTTCTTTTTCTTGCCCTTACCCTCACGATGATAGACGTAACACTGAGGATTCAGCTCTCCATTGACCTTCTCGTCCCGGTATTTAAACCACTTACCCACCTTTAACATTCCAAGGTAATATTTACCCTTTTTGCCCGGAACATCAAAGGGAGTCATGGTCTCAACCTCGAAAGTCGTATCCCTGTCGGGTGTTTTCAGGTGGAGCTTAACCTTTTGGACAAAATACTCCTGGTAAAAGGTCATTCCATGATATCGGAGCGGCGAATTGACCTGTATGACCTTCTCCTTAATTTTGCTGTTATCTTTGGTGTAAAGAACAAGATGGGAAAAGTAATCTTTTACAAAAAATTCTCCGTGGTGCTTCCAGAAAACCATCCAGAACTTTTTGGATTCGAGATTCAGGGTATCGGCACCTTTAAATTTTAAAAGGCCCATTTTGTAGATTTTCATGTCTTTTGAAGCCGTTGGTATTGGCTTTTTCTGGCCATCAAAAAGCGATACATCACCGTCGAATCTCGTCAAACTGGAAAGCACAAGGCCGAATATCATCACAACCATGCCAAAGTGATAGATAATTGACACGATTCTCGGATAAAAGCCCCTGTTGGCGACATATATTTCCCTATCGCCGGAAATTTTTTTGACCTTATATCCAATTTGTTTAAATGCATTTATTATTTGCTCAATATTGAGGCTATCGTAAACCCTTTTAGCGCTGATTTTGATGGCGCTTGAGCGGCCGCGCTTGAGCCTTCCCCACTCGAAAATAAGCCCGTCCAGTGTACAGAGAAAGAGATTAAGAAAGAAGAGTAGAGAGGTAATCCTGAAACCGAGAGAATGAAAGACGTCGAATAGCCCGAGACTATTGAGAATTTTGAATTTCTCCTCTCCGAAGGTCTCTTTAAACTGGGCCTGTGTGGCGTGGACCAGGTGGTACTGCGGGAAAATCGTGCCCAGCAGCATAAAGAAAATCAGGATAAAGAATAAAATGATAGTGGTTTTTGTGGAAATAAAAATCCTGTATAGCCCTTTTAACAGTTTCATAAGTTTCTCTCCCGTAGAAGTACTGGAAGTTATTATAAACATGATTAGCCCAGTCAAACAAGCATTTGAAAGCCAGATCATTATAAGAAATGTGAAGGAGGAAAGTCTCTTGAAGTTTATCTAAATTAAATTTTTCAGGTTGGTTTATCAGTCAAATTGATCTTCTTCCTAAAGATTCAGTGAAAATTCACCCGAAAGTTTTATTATTCCTTGTTAGAGTCTGCGATTGCAATTCCTGCTGACTATACGTAAACACTGGATAATTTGAGGATTTCTGGTTATTAAAGAATCAGAGGCGGAAAGTTGCAGTAGATTTGCGAGGTTGCGAACCTCTTGTACAACAAAAACTAAAAAGGAGGTGGGAAAATGGCCTGGATTTACGGTCCCGTGAATAGTGTGGAAGATGTAAGGCGGATCAATTGCATGATCCGGGATGAGATGTTGGCCGTAGAAAAACCCGAAGAGCTCACGGATCTTAAAAAGCGCTCAGACTATCTCTGCACTCTAACCTACAGTCCTTTCTGGCAGAAAAAGTTTGGGCCAAGGATTGAGGACCTCCGCGAGGCAGCAAGGGAGGAGAATGTAGCGACGGTTAGACTGGCAAATTATGTAGCTCGCTTCAAGGGCTGGGATAAGCATTATAGCCCCTGGCAGGCGGAAACTGCTGAAGAATTAGAGAAGAAACTCGATGAATTAGACGACGCCCTCATTAAAGAGATTGAAGAGGCCAAGCCCATTCAGATTATCGAAGAGATTCAAAAAGAGTTGGACGTTCTGAGACGTGAATTCTGTCAACTGCGTAAAGCCATGCTCTTTGTAGATGAGCCAGAGGAGCTCACAGAACTCAAAAAATACGCCGATTTTCTTGTAACACTTACTTATTCCCGCGAAATGGAACGTCGTCTCGGCGAACACACACCTAAATTACGTGAAATTGCTCATCAGGAAAATGAACGTTCAGTGAGCCTGGCCAATATTATCGCATCGGTTAACAAATGGGACATCGCTTACGAAGTATGGAACGAAGATGAACTGGTGCAGGAGGAGACCGTTGAAGAGTATCTACAGCGGTTAATGGAAGAGGAAGAAAAGGCCGGGAAATACGTACCCACGGAGGCCCGCTATCGTGCTGGAAAAGTTCTGTGGCTGGTTTATGAAAGTCCCCACAAGTACAAAGGTGGCCGGGTGTATCCCCGTCTGCGGGTCAAGAGAATATACTTCCCTGGGGATGCTTTTGATATCAAATTGGAAGGACCAGGTGAATATACCACCAGATTTGGCCGTAAAGTATTAGGAGTTAAAATTACTTACAAGACAAGGATTGCGCCTACCGTTATAAGACGTAAAGGTAAGACCATCACACTGCCAGAAAGAGTGGTTACGAGAACAAAAATCGTACAGCTTGATGAGGGGGCAACCAACGTAAGGCTTCTCGAAGAGAGGCCTGCTGAGGCCTATCCTGTAGCTTGATCTGGGAATTTATAAGGGGGGGCAGGCCATGATTTCATCATGGCCTGCCCCCTAAATTTCGTCCCATTTAAAGACTTACTTTTTACCTTGTTGATACATAACGAACCTCAGCTAAAACATCCGCTATTTATTCATTTACAAACACATAGTACGTGGGTGTTCTGAGCAAGCATAGAGTGAGGCTCTATGTATTTATTATCACGCACCTTTTCGAGTGAATATTCTTGCGAGCTCGTTCGAAAATTCCCCCCTCCTATCCTCCCCCCACGCACGATGTACGTGGGGGGAGGAATAAGGTGGGGGCAAATTTTTCATTAAAATTCAAAGGTTTTAAAATTTTTCGAACACGCTCAGATTCTTGCAGGTTTTAACCCGCACGGATTTTGTTTCTAAAACTCCCTTCTGGAGGCCTATATCAGAAGAACTCAAATACACCATGTCAATGTTTTTTTACTTAGAACAGCATGCAGGATTCGGAAATGTAACAATGAAAAATTCTATATTTCCTGGAAGGTTAGTTGTTTTTCTTAAAACCTGATTTCACAGTGTTCCCTTTTTCTCCTTCCCGGAATAGCATAAATTTCATCTAAGATTTTAAGAATCTCCTTCACAAGTTTCCTATTAAATTTGGTCCCCGCAAGACTGCTCAAATCTTCTCTTATATCTTTTAGACTTTTTGCACTTTTGTAAGGTCTATCTCTCATCATGGCATCGAGGGAGTCTGCAATGGCAAGAATC
Organism: Caldifarciminota bacterium; assembly: GCA_026991055.1. Lineage (GTDB taxonomy): Bacteria > Hydrothermota > Hydrothermia > B15-G9 > WFZT01 > WFZT01. Next base: position 8,621 of record JALXCE010000029.1, read on the forward strand.
TGCATGGGAATGGTAAAGTCTTTTCCTTTTAAACCGAATGGATAGCCGGATCCATCAAGCCTTTCATGGTGATGGACAGCGACGTTCATTATATCCTTATAGTACTTTATGTGCTTTGCGAGAGGTTGCAGTATGGCTTTTGTATAAAGTGGGTGTTTTCTCATTACCTTTATATCC
>JALXCE010000030.1 GCA_026991055.1 Caldifarciminota bacterium
AGCCTACATCACCTCGTAGAGTGAATCAAGAGGCACCTCAATTTTTGTTTTTCCTACCCTCACATAAGCCTTATTGTCCACTATTTCCACCAGTTCTGCAGTAAACCCGAAGGGTTTTATTCTGTAAATTTTTCCGACCTTCGGGTTTTCAGCCTTCTTTTCAAAAATATCGACTTCCTGGCGGATATTTTCAAGGGTCTTTTTGATTTCGCGTGCACGCTTGAGCTTTGCCTCTTTTTTCACCTCTTTGTCGAGGGTTTTGATAAGCTCTCTTATCTCCCTTTCACGGGATTCAACTATTGCGCGAACCTTTCTTTTTGATTCCCGGGTAATCTTTTCTTCCTGTTCTTTGATGAATTTCTCCTTTTCCCGGATTTCTTTTAAAAGGCTCTGGAGCTCCCGCTCTCTTTCCTTGAGCTTCCTTGTGAGCTCTGCCATCTCCTGGTCAATTCCCTCAAGGTAACTTTTTGCTTCGTCTATCAGGTCCTCTGGAATACCTGAATTTTTCGCTATATCAAGCGCATGGCTTTCCCCGATTTTTCCGACTTCGAGCCTGTAGTTGGGCTTATTGGTTACCGGGTCAAACCCCATCTGCGCATTTAGCATCAATGGGTGTTTTTCAATGAAAATTTTGAGGGGTGAAAGATGGGTGTTGGCAAAAACCCGTGCCCCTTTTTCTACGAGTCTTTTTATAATAACAAATGCAAGGGCTGCACCTTCCCTTGGGTCAGTTGAAGCGAGGAGCTCATCCAGCAAAACAAGGTCATCCTGCTCTGCCTTTTCAAGGATTTCTTTGATCTGCCTCAGTAAGGATGTGAAAGAGGACTCACCCTCGATAATATCCTGCTGGTCCTCAAATCCACCTGTGAAGATGTTTCCAACATAAGGAATCTTTGCGTACTCAGCAGGCACGGGTATCGCGTGTTTCATTAGAAGAAAAATAACTCCTATGGTTTTGAGAAAAACAGTTTTGCCACCGGCATTTGGGCCGGAGACGAGGAGTGCCCTGTATTTTGCAGGGAAATCAAAGTTAAGGGGCACGACTTTATCGTACCCTTTTGCCTTTAAAAGGAGCGGATGTCTTGCATTTCTAATGGTGATGTCACCGGTTTCTGAAAACTCCGGAATGCTGCCGTAAAAATCGGCCATAAATTCAACCTTTGCGTTCATTAGCTCGAGTTCACCGAGAAGGTCATAGATTTCCCTCAGCAGCGGGTATAATTCATGCAGTTTTTCTACAAGCTCCCTCTTAATTCGCTCAATCTCTTCTTTTTCCGCATCAATTACAGAGATGTACCTGTTTTGCAGATCAATGGTCTCCATGGGCTCAACATAGACAGTTTCACGAGTATTGGAGAATCCGTGAACAACCCCGTTTACCCTCGCATGTGTGGCTACCGGAAGAACAAATCTGCCGTTCACGATGGTGACGAGACGATCCCGGAGTAGATATTTCTTGGAGTAATGCTCCATGAGTTCGTTCATTTTATTGAGAATCTGGTTCCGCAGGCTCTTTTTCTGCTGTCTGAACTTCATAAGCTCTGGTGTCGCATCGTCCCTGATTTCACCGTCGGGCATTATCTTTTTCTTTATTTCGCGTTTGATTCCTCTTAAAAGCTGCGGATCATGGGGAAGTGCAAGGGGTGTGTCCATGAGGGAGAAGTAAAATTTTTCGTAGGTCTCGAGGAAAATGGAGAAGTTGTAGATTTCTTTTGTGGTAATAGAAGCCCCTGCCCTTACCTTATCGAGGGAAGAGCCTAATGGAGGTATATCTCCAAAAGCAAACTGGACACCTTTTTTCTTCAAACCGAGGAGGAAGTTTAATTTTGAAAATTCCTCCTCAATCTCTTCCCTTGAATTGAGAGGGGCAAGTCTCTCAAGTGAAATCCTGCCAGGTTCTGATAAAAGGTAAGAGCCCAGTATCTCCTTTATAAGGTCGAATTCCAGACTTTTCAGGGCTGATATCATTCTTCGGACTTTCTCATCTTCCGTAAGAGTCTCCTTCTGGCAGCCATCAGTTCTTTTTTCCTTCTTTCCGAAGGTTTTTCATAGAACTGAATCCTTTTCAGGTCCTGCATAATTCCATCTTTGGACAGAACTTTTCTGAACCGCTTCATCAGGCTTTCGAAGGATTCTCCGTCTCTCAAACGGACTCCTGACATTCAAATCACCTCCTTAAGTTTTATAAAGGACAGGGGCTCCTTACAGATCATCCTTTAAATGCAAAGTTATACCGAGGGCAACAACTCCCGCAGTTTCAGCCCTCAGAATTCTTTTGCCAAGTTTCACAGTTTCAAATCCCCAGCTTTTTGCCATATTTACTTCATCTTCCTCAAATCCTGACTCTGGACCAACGAGAAGTAAAATTTTATTTGTAAGTTCCTGATTTTTCAAACTTTTTTGTGCGCGCGGCTCAAGCATCAAAAACGTATCATAATTTTCAAGAAACCCGGGGATTTTTTCAAATTCTACAGGCTCATGAATATTGGGCAGCTTCGCTCTACCCGATTGCTTCATTGCCGAAATTGCGACTTTCCTCCATCTTTCTACTTTCCCTGCTCCGGGTTTGTATGATTTTGCAGTAATCAGCGGGATAATTTCTGAAACCCCCACCTCGGTC
>JALXCE010000031.1 GCA_026991055.1 Caldifarciminota bacterium
CTGCTTCAAGGGCTTCATCTGTGTATTTAACACCGTGGAAAGATTCGTATTTTTCTTTCAATCCTTTGAGAATATCGATTGTCTCGTTAATTGTAGGTGGTTCAACGATTACAGGCTGGAACCTTCTTTCGAGGGCTCCATCCTTTTCGATGTATTTACGGTACTCCTCCAGGGTGGTTGCCCCAATAACTTGAATCTGCCCCCTTGCAAGGGCAGGTTTTAGCATATTTGAGGCATCAATTGCACCCTCAGCTGCTCCTGCACCTATAACCGTGTGAAGCTCGTCAATGAAAAGAATAACATCTGGTGCCTCAGCAGCCTCGTTTACTATCGCCTTGAGTCGCTCTTCAAACTGACCTCTGTATTTTGTGCCGGCAACGACTGCCGCAAGGTCAAGGGCCAGTATTCTCTTATCGAGAAGTGCGTCGGGCACCTTTCCTTCAACTATCCTCTGGGCAAGTCCTTCGACAATTGCCGTCTTTCCAACTCCAGGCTCACCGATCAAAACCGGGTTGTTTTTCTTTCGACGTGAGAGAATCTGTATAACTCTTTCAATTTCCTTTTCACGTCCGATTACAGGATCAAGCTTTTTCTCGCGTGCAAGCTGGGTGAGGTCCGTAGAAAAATTCTCAAGTGTCCTTGTGCCTCTTCCGTGTCTTCTGCCTGTGGAGGATTGCTCTCCTTTGCCAAGCAATCTAAGGGTTTCTTCCCTGACAAGCTCAAGGTCAACACCCAAATTTAGGAGCAGCTGGGCAGCGATGCCCTTTCTCTCCCTTAAAATTCCAAGCAAAATGTGCTCTGTTCCAATGTAATTGTGCCCAAGCTTCTTTGCCTCTTCAAAGGCAAAATTCATTGCTCTGCGGGCACTTGCGTTAAGGGGAATCTCCCCCATGGTTATTGCCCCTCTGCCAGGGGGCACGGCATCTTCAACCGCTTTTCTCAGCTCGGAGAGGTCGAGACCGAGGTTCGTCAAAACCATTGCGGCGACACCCTCACCGATCCTCGAAAGACCAAGCAGGATGTGCTCGGTTCCGATATAGTTGTGCATCAAACGAATAGCCTCTTCCCTTGCGAGATAGAGAACTCTTTTAGCTCTTTCTGTAAATCTGTCGTTTATGAACACAGGTTAATCACCCCCAGTGTTTTCATCCTTTTTTCGCCTCCTTTAAACCCTCGATAAATGCAATTTCTTGCGAGGCTTTAAATGCAAGTGTATGGTCCTTAAATTTGTCTTTAAACTCCTTAAACATTTTCAATGCAGTTTCGTAATCTCCTTCAAGCTCCTTGCACTTTGCGGCTTTGTAGAAATAAAGCCCCTTGTAAGTCTTTGTAAGTGCAAGGCGATAAGCTTCCATATACTCTTTGTAAGCGTCTTCAAAAAGTCCTTTATTCTCGTAAACAGCGGCAAGTCCTGCATGTGCCGCCGCCTCGAGGAATTTGTCATCTACCTTTGATTTGAGGAATTTTTCAAAATAGAACTTGGCTGAGTCATTGTTGAAATGATCAAGATAATAGACCCCGAGATAATAATAGGCCTTTTTGCCGTAAATGGTATTTTTATACTTCGTTGCAAGCTGGCGGAATTGATCCAGATAGGAGTTTGTGGTGTCTTTACTCGCAAAAAGTGTAACCGCCCTTAGATAAGTGAGCTCCGCATCAGGATTTTTACGATTATGAGAGCTCTTTGAATAACCAATTACAATCAATACAGCAAGAAGTATTGCACTGACCAGAATCACCTGGTCTTTCTTCTCTACAAGCCAGAAAAAGCTCTTCTGCAGGAAGTCCCTTACCGGATCCCGTCTCAACTCTTCTTTTGTAAGTCTTTTCTTTGCCATTTCTCAATTCCTCCGTTGGAAATTATACCTATGTAAAAATTTTATGTCAAGCAACCCCCAATGGGTTCGAAAATGTCCCCCCTTCCCATCCTCCCCCACGCACTTCGTGCGTGGGGGGAGGAGATAGGTGGGGGAAAATTCCATTTAAAAATCCAGATAATTTGCAATTTTTCCGAACAGATTCAGCAACCCCCAAAACCGGGTTTTCTCACATCGTTGCGAGAAATCGTCGTATTTTTCAGAATACAGATTTGGGCTTAAATATACTCTTTTGAGGCGAGTTTTTCAAACGTTGGGATCAGCTTATTCTCTGGAAAACAGGCCTTACATAAGGTGATTGGGTGAGGAGCTCCGCCCTCAGACGCTTATCAGAGGCACGCGAGAGGGTTTTCTTAATCCAGTAAACACTTCTGTTTAGATAATCACTGCACTTATCGGCCCGTCCTGTATAAAATCCGATGGCAAATCCGTTAAAGTAGAGCAAGACCCTTTCTATAGGTGTGAAACCATTGGACTCCCGTTCGAGCCTCTTGAAATTGTCAAACGGAATACTGCGCAGTCCTGATTCGATCATCAAAAACGTCAGGAAATTCAGAATTCTGTAATAAAAGCCCAGGTAAGAATCTGCTCCCGTTGGAAGCTTGAGCACCCTGTAAGCTTTCTTGGTCTCACCCTGCTTTATCAAATTCAAAGCTCTAATGGCTCCAGAGAAAGATTTATTGATGGGCAGTCCCTCCACTTTTGCATTGAGTCTCCTGAGTTCATCCTTCCTGTCAAGGAGGAAAAGGTTCAAAGCTTCGATAACATAATGTTTTGCCACCATACTAATTGGCATGTTCTTCTCAAACATCCTTCTCGACGTTCTCACATATTCCAATGATTCTTCAAATTTTCCGAGTCTCAGGAAAACTTCACTCCTTAAGTATAGCAGCGTCGCAAGCGTAAAATAATCCTCTATGTTTTCCTGCGCTACAGATAGAAAACTGTCTATGGAATCCATGTTAGCATAAATTTTTGCAAGCTCAATTACAAACCAATCTCTGGGCTCCATCCGCTCGCGCCCTTCTTTTAGCAACGGCTCTATATGTCTGGTGAATATATTGGTCACTCTCATTCCTGGATTGGATTCAAAATTGAGATTTACAAATGCCATTAGACCAAGCAATCTGTAAGGCTCCAGATTGCGACTTTCTGCTAACCCTTTAACTCTGGAATATACAGATTTTGCCTGTTCAACATCACCGGTAAATTCAAGGGCCTTGCCCTTTAAAAATAGAATCTTCAGTAAGACCTCATAGTCTCCATTTCTCTTGATAAACCAATAATTTTCGGAAATGGCTTTCAGGACATCCTGGAATCTTCCGCCCTTCAAAAGGCTCTGAATCTCATCGAGAAGAAGATTAGTCCACAGAACTCCAGGTCTCGATATTCGCTTTCTCCAGTTATTAAGAAACTTTCCCGCAAGTTCATAGTCCCCCCTACTGTTAAAACGTTTCAAAAGCTTATCTGACCACTTTTTAAATCTTGAAATGTTCTCAAAATTGGCGAGGAGATCTGTGATCTTATCGATATTGGCCTTTGTAATCTCCCAGTGGTCCAGAATTGTATCAACAATGGATACAGACTGATCTATTTCACCAATATCCATAAAAATTTGCGCAGCCTTAAGAAGAGTTTCACTACCCTCCCCTTCACTGGCATAAATTTCTACTATCTCTTCTGCGAGAAATCTCTGGAATTTGGGGTCCCTCTTTAAAAGCTCCTTCTTAACAATTTCGCCAATCCTCTCCTGGGACAGTCTTATAACACCGTTTCTGTATGAAATCAAACCATAAAAACTCAAATCGCTAAGGGATTCGTAGAAGCTTAATCTATCGCCATCGAGCAGTTTGTATAGATAATCAATCTCAACCTCCTTCAAAATAGCGAGGGCCTTTAAGATCTCAAGGGCTCTCGAAGTTAAAACGCTAAAAGTGTCTTTGATGTAATCCTGTAACCAGTTTTGAATGCCAGCTTCATACCCACTTTCAAAAATCCACCGTCCGTCCTCATACTTTAGAACTCCAAGCCTGTGAAGATAATTTAAAACATGCTTGATTCTTGTTGGATACCCTCTTGATACCTTTTGAATTCTTTTTACTACTGTATCCGGAACAGGCCCACCGAGTAGAAGTTCGAGTAGTCTCGAGGTTTCCCGCTCTGTGTAGGGATGGATCTTGAAAATTTCCGTCTCTGCTTTAATATGCTCAATATATGACTTTGCAGACTCTTTAAGTGAAACACTCTGCTCGTCATATGTCTGAATTACAAAGAGCGGAGTATTCTTCTTTAAGGAATCGAAAACACGAGAAAAGAGTTTCAGCGTCCTCGATTCTACATTTTCAATGTTAGAAATGCCGATAAAAAGCGGATTCCATTTTGAAACCCGTCTAATAAAGTTAGTCGCAGATTCTGCGATTACATGATCGTTCCTATTTTCAACCAAACTATCAAAATCCTGCTTGTCTACCTCCTGGGAGATAGACAATTGTGTCTGGATTTCTTTGAATCTCTTGAACATTTCTCTTATCAGAAAGTTCTGCTCGAATCTTTGACTGAACCCTGTGAGCAGGTTAACAACAAGGAACCCATCGGAGGATGCTTTTTCGGCCAGATAATTGAGTAATTCTCCTTTGCCTGTTCCTGATGGCCCTTCAAGCAAGACATTGATAAACTTGCCGCTTTTCGCCTCTTCCATAAGAGACACAAGCTCTTTGAAAATGTGTTCCCTACCAACAAGGTTGACATTGATGTCATAGATGTCAGTACCCGGAAATCTCTCACTGTAGCATAGATAACCAGTTCCGGCTTTTTTAGCACAGTACATCCTTGTGTCTGCGATCTCTATTAAGGATTCAAGGTGCTCACTATCCTTCGGAAAGACAGCGATTCCAATACTTGTTTTTCTCATGAATTTCCGGGTAACCCAGTTAGCAGGATTGCTGAGGTTACGAATGATCCTTTTTGCAACCTCTGTTGCTTTCCTGAGCGTTGTGTTTGGCAGGATTATAACGAATTCATCGCCCCCATAACGGACGAGAATGTCTTTTTTCCGGAGCGATTTTTTGAGGATATTTGTGAATTCAATGAGGGCCTGATCACCAGCAGAATGTCCCCATGTATCGTTAATTTCCTTGAATTTATCAATGTCGAGAAATAGAACAGCTAATCTTTTGCCCTTCTGTTTTAAACTATCAAAAATCGCGGAAACTTTATCCCTGAGGTACCTGCGATTGTAAGTGTTTGTAAGCTCATCTCTGTACAGGAGGGAAGGATCAATCTTCATGTTTCAATTATGGAAAACCGGAATACCTGCGTCAAGTTCCGGCACAAAATGCCCGAAAATATTGCTCATTCTGGCATCCGTCTTGAAAAATGTGATTAGGGAAAAGTAGATTGCGGTATCAATTTTAAGCTGTTCTCTAACTGAGGAATTGAAGTGGGCTTTTTCATAACCTTAAGATGTGCAACGGAACGGGGTAAATCTTCATTAGAAAGATGGACTATGCAAGAAGTCGGAGATTCCGTGTGGCGGATTTTATCGATTGAATTGAGCCTGTTAGAGTAATCTGAATTAGTGTCTTGTAAATACATTGAGAGGCTTCACACAGTAAAAATTTTCCTCACCCCAAATAAATTTGTTTGCGGGGTAATGAAAGGAGAGGGACACATCAAAAAATCTTTATTAAAATCTATCTCTCCTTTTGCAGGGAAAGGTCATGGTAAGGGTTTGCATCTTGATTTTTAAAGCTTTCAGCAGATTCGATAGGATTAATTTCTTGTTAGCTTGCTAATTTCCCGAAAAAAACACGTGAAGATATTGAAGGAGGTTTTTAGAAAGGGAGGACAGAATGGTGGGCGGCACGCTTCGCGTGCCGCCCACATTCCTCATTTACAATTTCTTCCACTCTCCCTTGTAACCCAGCTGTCTTGAGACCTTCTCAGCAACTTCGTTCAAACGCGGGAGATACTTTTCTATCATTTCGTTGATAGTCGTCCTGCTCGTGGATGAGGCTATATTCATTGCAGCAACAACCTCACCAGTGTAATCCTTAATGGGAACAGCAATGGAGATCAGCCCTGGCTCAAGCTCTTCATCATTCACACTGTAGCCACGCTCTTTGATTTTGTTGAGCTCGTCTCTGAATTTCTCATAATCTGTGATCGTTTTATCAGTTAGCTTTTCAAGGCTACCGCCGAGAAGGGCCTTCACTGTCCTGAAAGGTTTATAGGCAAGAATTAGCTTACCCATAGCCGTTGCATGGGCTGGAAGACGTGTTCCAACTCTGATGTTTGTTCCCATGATTCTACGGGCCGGCACTCTCACCACATAGATGATGTCTTTACCATCAAGCACTGCAAGATTCACGCTCTCATTGAATTCTTCCCTTAACTCTTCCATATAAGGAAGTGCAATATCTGGATAGTGCAGCGAAGACACATAGGTGTGACACAGCTCCAGTATTTTGGGTGAAAGTCTGAAGTATTTCTTGGCTGTTTTCTCTAAAAGCCCAAGGTCTTCAAGGGTGTAAAGGAATCTTCTTGCAGTAGCTCTGTCAAATCCAACAAGATCAGCCACTTCTGTGAGTGTAAGCATAGGCCTGTCAGGCGTAAAAGCCTTCAAAACCTTGAATCCCTTTCCAAGGGATTTCACATAATAATCAGGTCTCCGGGCCATATTCACCTCCCATAAACGTTTTGTGTTCACATATTATAGTGGATGTTCGAATTTTAAATCAAGTACGCGTATGTTTAATTAAATGAGTAACTTACGACTAAGCGGTTGTAATTGATAGCAATTTTAAGATTGGAAAAACTTTCAAAATTAGAAAACGCTCGCTAAATATAGATGTAAACATCATTTTCATAAAATTTGCTATCTGTCTTGACAGAACTTTTGAAAGCAGGTAATTAAATAATCCAAACCGATGAGTTGGAAAATCCTAAAAACACCCATTAAGGAGGTGGGCAAATGAAGATAAGACCACTGGCAGATCGTGTTGTGGTAAAGAGAATAGAGGAGGAAGAGGTTAAAAAGGGAAACATTATTATACCCGATACTGCAAAAGAGAAGCCCCAGAAAGGGGAGGTTGTTGCAGTAGGACCCGGTAGGGTCGACGAAAAGGGCAACAGAGTACCCATGGAAGTGAAGGTCGGAGACAAGGTTATCTTCTCCAAATACGCTGGTAGCGAGGTCAAGATTGACGACGAAGAGTTCCTTGTAATGAGAGAAGATGACATTCTCGCAGTGATAGAAGAATAAAAGGAGGTAGTAAGATGGCAGCAAAGGATATCAGATACAGTGACGAAGCAAGAAGGGCCATTTTAAGCGGTGTTGAGCAGCTTGCAAAGGCCGTTAAAGTAACACTTGGCCCATCAGGAAGAAACGTTGTTTTAGAGAAAAAATTCGGTTCTCCAACAATTACGAAAGATGGTGTAACCGTTGCAAAAGAGATCGAATTGAAAGATCCTTTTGAGAACATTGGGGCCCAGCTTGTAAAAGAGGTCGCCTCTAAGACCTCGGATGTGGCAGGTGACGGTACCACAACCGCCACCATCATTGCTGAGGCCATCTTCAGGGAAGGTCTCAAGCAGGTCACCGCTGGCGCTAACCCCATGGAGGTCAAAAGGGGTATTGATAAGGCAGTTGACGCTGTAGTCGAAGAGCTCAAGAAGATCAAGAAAGAGGTTAAGGACAACAAAGAGATTGAGCAGGTTGCAGCTATTTCAGCCAATAACGACTACGAGATCGGTGCCAAGATCGCCGAGGCGATGGACAAGGTCGGTAAAGACGGCGTCATCACTGTCGAAGAGGCCAAAGGAATCGAGACCTACGTCGAGGTCGTCGAGGGAATGCAGTTCGACAGAGGTTACATTTCTCCCTACTTTGTGACCAATCCTGAGAAGATGGAGGCTGTTTTAGAGGAACCATACATCCTCATTCATGACAAGAAGATCAGCTCCATCCGTGATATTCTCCCGGTTCTTGAGAAAGTAGCCCAGCAGGGTAAACCTCTCCTCGTAATCGCCGAGGATGTTGAGGGTGAAGCTCTGGCAACCCTCGTTGTCAATAAGATCAGAGGCACACTCCAGGCCTGCGCAGTCAAGGCACCTGGTTACGGCGAGAGAAGAAAGGCCATGCTCGAGGATATCGCAATCCTCACCGGTGGTAGAGTTATCTCCGAAGAGGCTGGAATGAAGCTTGAGAATGCTCAGCTCTCGGACCTCGGTAGGGCCAAGAGAGTGGTTGTGGATAAGGACAACACCACCATCGTCGAGGGTTATGGCTCCAAGGATGCCATTAAGGCCAGGATCCAGCAGATCAAGGCTCAGATTGAGGAGACAAAGTCTGATTACGATAGAGAGAAACTTCAGGAAAGACTTGCGAAACTCGCTGGTGGTGTGGCAGTGATTTACGTCGGTGCCGCTACTGAGACCGAGATGAAAGAGAAGAAGGCGAGGATCGAGGATGCTCTTCACGCAACCAAGGCCGCAGTTGAAGAGGGTATCGTTCCTGGTGGTGGTGTTTCACTCCTCAGAGCTTCAAGGGCCATTGACAAGCTTGATCTCAAAGGCGATCAGAAGGTTGGAGCCGAGATTGTTAAGAACGCACTCGTTGCTCCTCTCAAGCAGATTGCGGAGAACGCAGGGTACGAAGGTTCCCTCGTTGCCGAGAAAGTGAAGAACGCTGAGAAAGACACCATCGGATTCAACGCCCTTACTGGAGAGTATGTGGACATGTTCGAGGCAGGAATCATTGATCCTCTCAAGGTTGAGAGGATTGCACTTCAGAATGCTGCCTCAATTGCATCGCTCCTGCTCACCACTGAGGCGATTGTAACTGAGATTAAAGAGAAAGAGAAGACTCCGCCAATGCCCGGCGCAGGCGGATACGACGAGTTCTAAGA
>JALXCE010000032.1 GCA_026991055.1 Caldifarciminota bacterium
TTATAGTGGAGAGGTAGAGATAGAGGGATTTGAGGTGAAGACAGGGGGTAAGTCATGCTGAGTGGACTCCCCTTTTTAAATGTCAACATATTTCAGGACTTGACAGGAGAGGGGTTACGTCTTGATTTTTAAAAATTTTAAGCGGAAGCCCCCTCCCTGAATCCCTCCCCCACGCTATGCGTGGGGGAGGGAGTGTAATTTGGAATTGCAGTGAGAAGATCGGTGAGAGACTACAACTGCAAAATTTCAATCAAAATCCATAAATCTCCCTCTCCCGCTATGCGGGAGAGGGGTGGAGTGAGGGTTTGCATCTGCAATTTTTATCAAAAAGTCAATCTCCTCCTCTTGCAAAACGAAATATGGTCAATGTGAGGGCTTTGGTTTTCTCAAGCACTCATCTTTTATCTACAAATTTGCAAGCAAAAGGAAACCCAGAGATTAAGCGGTGCCTCTCACGGTGGTCATAGAAAGTAGATTTTAGTGCATTTTCTATTCAGAGAATGAACTCTATGGAGACACACTTTATTATATAAACCATGCAGGAGTTAAAGAGACTTGTTGGTGAAAATTCCTCGCAGATTATTAAAGTTACGGCCTCTGCAGGAAGCGGCAAAACCTGGATTCTATCCCTCAGATACATCCATCTTGTCCTCTCGGACAATATTACTCACAATGACCCGGACAATGTCCTTGCCATTACATTTACCAACGATGCCACAAAGGAGATGCGTCGCAGAATCATCGAATACCTTAAAAAACTCTACTTAGAGCCAGATTCTGAAATAAGCAAAAGCATCAAGGAGGTTGTTGACACCACAAATCCTTCAGAAAAAGCCGCAAAAATGGTTGACACCATCATAAGAGGCATGGATAAATTCAGGGTAAGCACCATCGACAGCTTCATTCATACGATTATTCAGGCCTCTACGTATGAACTTGGATTGCCCCCTGAATATACCATTTTGAAAAATACAAATGAATTCTTTGGACTTGCCTTTGACAACTTGCTTGCAAGGGTTACAAAGGATGAGAGCTTAAGAGAGCTTTTTGTAAGCCTGATTTATTCTGGCCTGACCAAGTCCTTTAAGCCCTGGGAAGAGATAAAATCCAAATTAGGTAAATTCTTTGATAAGGAAACCACATACACAAAGGAAATTGATATTCCATCATCTCCTGATGAGGAAGAGAGGCAACTTCTGGAAGAGTTTAAAAAAGAATGCGAAGTTTGGTTTGAGAATCTTCCAGAAAACAAAAAGAAGCTGAAAACGGCAAGGGAGTTTGTGAAGGATGTAAATGGAAAGCGGAGTATTAGAGATGTCATAGAGCATTTTAGTGGGAAGAAATCGGTCTCTCCTTCAAGAATAAATTATTACGATCCTTTCTTTGAAAAAAATGCAGAAAAAATCCTTGGCCGTATGGCTGAATTTGAAAACAGAAAAAGGCTTTCAATTTACAACGAATTTTATAAACTCGTAAAAAGTGAGGTTGAGAGGCTTAAAATCAAGCATCGGGGGATATTCCTCGGGGAGCTAAATAAAAGGATAAATGAGCTCCTCAAGGAAAGTTTGCCCCCCTGGATTTACTATAAGCTTGGATTCACCATTTACCATTACCTCATTGACGAGTTTCAGGATACAAGCGAGCTCCAATGGGAAAATATCCGTCCATTGATCGAGGAATCACTATCCAAAGGAGGCACTCTTTTTTACGTGGGTGACCCCAAACAGCTCCTTTACAGGTTCAGGGGAAGCTCATTTAAGACCTTTGATAGGCCACAGGAAGATTTTTCTCATTTTGGATTGGTCCCCATCGAGCTCAGGAAGAACTGGAGAAGCCGAAGAGAAATTGTTGAGTTTAACAATAGAATTTTTTCAACTGAGAACCTTGTAAGATTTGTAGAGAGATTTACCGAGAAAAATGCTAAAGATAGCATCACAAATATTTACGACGAGAAATTTAAAAAAGACTTAGAAAATATGCTTCTTGAGCGATTTAAAGATGCAGAACAGAAATTTCATGAAGAAAAGGAAGGTGGCTATGTTAAAATCAGAACGGTGAAGAAGAAGGGTAAGAGAAACGAGAAAGAAGAATTTCAAAAGTGGCTTCTGGAGATTCTTGAGGATGTGACGCGCAGGTATGACTATAAAGATATCGCAATCCTTGTGGGGAAAAATAAAGAAGTCGGAGAAATTTCAGCGTTTCTTGCAGAGAGGTATCCTGTATCGTCCTTTGTGAGTTTGGATGTCCGCAACCACCCGGTTGTGCGGGCAATAATAAACCTTTTGAGCTTCCTGGATTACCCACCGGACAACCTTTCATTTTACAAATTCCTCAAGTCTGATGTATTTAAAGAGGCCTGCATTCAAAGGGGACTTTGCGATGACAACTTCGATATTGACACCTGGATGCTTAAAAATTCCAGCGGAAGCACTCCACTTTACTCAGATTTTAGAAAATCTTTCAAACCCATCTGGGATGAGCTGTTTGATGAGATTTTCAAAAAGGTTGGATATTACCCACCTTATGACTTGGTGTGGCAGATAATAGAGAGATTTAACATAATGGAAAGATTTCCGGGTTCAGAGGCCTTTGTCCAGAAGTTTCTTGACAGAATATACCAGATGGAGGAAGATGGTGCACTTTCGCTAAAAGATATCCTCGAAATCGTGAAAAATCAGTCAGAGGGCTTTAGCCTCACACAGGGTGAAGGAATAAATGTCAAAACCATCCACAAGGCAAAGGGACTGGAGTTTGAGGTTGTCATTGTCGCAAGTTTTCACAGCTTTTCGCAAAGAGAGAATGATAAAATAGATTTTGTGGAAGACGATGAAAATATACGTGTGTTCAACAATGAGAAAAAGTATTTCCTCTCCAGGACTATCAGGGAATACAAGCAGAAGGCAGACGTTGAGAGCCTTATTGACAGGTTGAATACATTTTACGTGGCCCTGACAAGGGCAAAATCAGAGCTTTACATTTTCCTCAATTCAGACTACTTGAATCTCCTTTTTGAGGATGATGATACAGAGGAAGAATACGGCTCTCCAGTGGAGCAAAAAAGAGAGATGAAAGAGGAGCCGGTTCCCGGAGAAATTTCTTATCCTCTTCGGGACTGGCACGGCCTTCTTGCAAACAGATTTAGTGAGGCAGGCCTTAAAGAGACCGTTAGAAGAGGGGACCTGATTCACAGAATACTTTCAAAAATAGAGAGGCTCGAGCATTTGCCATGTTCTGATATGTTCGAGAATTACATGAAAGAGTTCATTATAGATACCCAGAGGGAAATCGGTTATAAGGCCGATACGGAGGAGATATATCAGGAATTTTCAAAATTCTTCAGTGACAGCCGGATTGTGGACCTTTTTAGCGGAGATTTGATTCACAACGAAAAAGAAATCTATGACAGGGATGGCAACCATCTGAGAATTGATAAGCTTGTTTTCAAGGATAACAAAATTTACGTGGTGGAGTTTAAAACGGGTGAGGAAGAGCGAGCCCATGTCAGTCAGGTGAGACGATACATGCGTGCACTCGAGGAGCTTCATCCTGAGCATGAGGTTTACGGATATCTTGTTTACTTTGATGGACCGCTCGTAAAGGAAGTTCGATAGTATGTTTGAGAAATTTGAGATATTTAGAAATGGATTTTTCCCCCACCTGGCTCTCCCAGGCATTTTCGTGCGTGGGGGAGGAGAGGAGTGGGTAAATTTTCAAATGCGTTCAGGAAATGAATCATGGATAAAGTAATTCTATTACCACTTGAAAGTGACTTAGTGGGCTTTGTGATTGATGAATTGTTGCCTGCTGACACGAGGGATTTCTCCAGGTTTATGGTGGTCTTCCCCGGAAAAAGGCCCGGATACTTTTTGCGAAATAGGCTTGCAAAGAAACTCCGGTCTTCATTTTATCCTCCGGAGATTCACGAGATAGATGCCTTTGTTTATCACCTTGTAGAAACAAAATACGGACCCTCCAGGCAGATTGACCCCCTCAATGCCGCATGGCTCATCTATCAGGCAGCGAAAAAATATATACAGTTAGAGGGCTTCGATAGATTTTATCCATGGGGTGTGGAGCTCTACGAGATGTTCAACGAAATGGACCAGGAGCTGATAGACGAAGATACGCTGAGCGATTTGAGGGATTACGTCGAGCTCTCAGACGACATTATCCACGGCACGGTTAAAGAATTGTGGGAAAATATAGCAAAAATTAAGGCCGATTACACGAGCTCACTTGTAGATAACGGCTTTTTCACCTCAGGCTCCCTTTACAGGCTTGCCGCAAATTTAGACGAGGTGCCGGAGAAATTCACCATTTTTGCAGGTTTCTATGCCCTCACAAATTCTCAGCTCGAAATCATAAAAAGGGTGCTCGAGAGAGGGGAAGGAACCCTTGTCATTCAGGGAAGTAAGGACGAGTGGCCCATAATTCGTGAAAACGTTGAAAAACTCGGATTTGGCTACAGAGAAATAGAATCTGAAAGAAAACCATCACCGCAAATAAATATAATCTCGGGTGAGGATGCCCATGCTGAAATTGCAGCGGTTAAAGACATTCTTGGAGAGGTCAGGGACGAACTTACGGGCAGCCCGGAAGACCTCGCGATAGTGGTTCCCAATACAGAGAGCCTTATTCCCCTGATTTACCTCTCAGTGGCCCAGTTTGACAAAGAGTTCAACATAGCCCTTGGCTATCCATTTAAGCGGACCCCCCTTGTGGCCCTTTTTAGTGCCATTTTTAAAGCACAGGAAAATAAAAACGGCAACGAGTATCTTCGCGGAGATATTCTCAAGGTCCTGACCCATCCTTTTGTTAAAAATATCGGAACCGAGGGAGCACCGGGAGAAGATAAATATGCCCCCTTCAGAATTGCCATTCACCACTTTGAGGACTATCTGTTTGAGGAAAATATTATCACCGTGAACCTGCAAAACGAGGAGCTGATGAAGGCTGTAGAGGCCTCAATCAGCGAGAGCCTCAAGAGGATGAACTTCCAGCCTGCTCCTGTAATTTCCATGTTCAGAACAGTTATAGAGCTCTTTTTCAAAAATTTCGAGAATGTAAAAACATTCCAGGACTTAAAAGAGGCCACGGAAAAAGTTGCAGAATTCCTTCTTAAAAATAGTGCTCTGAGGAGATACAGGCTCAACCTTGAATTTATGCGAAAATTCTTTGAAACAGTGAGAGGGATTGATGAGTTTCTCTTTAAGGAAGAGGAATTCCCCTCGACGGACGATATCTTTAACATATTCCTTTACAGGCTGAATCTTGCGCGAGTTGCCTTTGAAGGCACACCGGTCAAGGGCATTCAGGTTATCGGTGCCCTCGAAGCGCGCGGCTTGAATTTCAAAAATCTCATTTATCTTGATGTGAATGAGGGGGTGATCCCGGGAAGGCCCGAAATCAATCCAATCTTACCCCCACCCCTTAGGGGCAAGATTGGGCTAAAGGACTACACCAGGACCGAGGAAATATATCGCTACCACTTTAAGCGGCTCTTAGCGGCATCGGAGAGGGCTTATCTACTTTATGTGGACAACAGTGAATCCAGACGGAGCAGATACATTGAGGAATACATCTGGCAGAAGGAAAAGGAGGCCGGCAGGCTGCTTGAGGAGGAACTTGTGAAAAAGAAGACCTTCAACCTGAAGGTCGAGAAAAGCAGGGAAATTGTGGTGGAGAAAACCCCGGAAATACTGAAAAAACTTGAAAAGATGAGCTTTAGCCCATCTGCTATTAATACCTATGTCAGGTGCCCCCTGAGGTTTTATTATTCCTATGTCATGGGACTGGCAGAAAAGGAGTTTGAAGACAGTATCGAGGGAAAGGATATTGGAATCCTCGTGCACTCGATTTTGCGTGATTTTTACGGTCAGGTTTTGCGAAGGGAGCCTGATTTTGAGAAGGTGCTGACAGAGGAAAAACTTCACGAAATTATTGAGAAACATTTCGAAAGCATGTATCCCCTTGAGTGGGGGCTGGCATTCCTGATTAAAGAGTCGGTCAAAAAGGTCCTCGACCAGTTCCTTGAATGGGAGAGGGAACGGTTTAAGAGCGGGAAGAGGTTTGAAGTCTTCCATCTCGAGAAAAAGATAAGAATCCCTGGTTACCAAACGGGCACGAGAACCGTAACTCTCACAGGAGCTGCCGACAGAATCGATAGGGTGGGTGAGGGATACGAAATCATTGACTATAAAACTGGAAGCCCGTCCGATGGTAAACCTATACCGAAAAAAATTGACGAAGTTCTGATTGACCGCTCAACTATGAAGAAGTTTGACTTTCAGCTTCCCATGTACATCATAATGTTCTCAAGGGAGCTTGGGGTTGAGGATTACAGTAAAATCAACGCAAGGCTACTTTATCTGCGGGATATTTATCGGGAAAAGGGTAAAAAGGCACTTTTTGATGCGAAGTTAAGTGCAGACGAGAGAAAGGAGAAGATGGATAAAATAGAAGATGCTTTAAAGAGGGTTATTAATGAAATTCTTTCTCCTGATGTGCCGTTTATACCTGATAAAGGTGATGCTAATTACTGCAGTCACTGTAAATTTAAGGAACTTTGTGGCAGAGAGGAGGTCTTTAGAAGGTGAAAATACTTCACACCGCTGATTGGCATCTTGGAAAGGTTTTCGAGCATTCTCAGGTGAATTTTTCGCTTCTTGAGGAGCAGAGACGCATCCTTGAGAAAATTGTGAAGATAGCCGATGAAGAGAGGGTGGACGTGGTGGTGATAGCCGGGGATATCTTTGATTCTTACAACCCACCAAACGAGGCAAGACTGCTATTTAATGAGACCATTACCGAGCTTTCAAAGCAGGGAGAAAGGCCGGTAATAGTTATTTCTGGCAACCACGATTCACCGGAGGGTCTTGCCACGATAAAGCCTTTGACGGCAAATCATGGTATCATCATTCATCACCTTCCCGTGTCCGCTGAGGAGAGGCACCTCAGGGGTAAAAACTTTGAAGTGGAGATTAGAGGAAACTGGCTGAGGCTCGAGAAGGGAGGGGAGAGCGCGATTTTCTTTCTCCTGCCCTTTGTTTCGGAGACAAGACTAAATGAGGCATTTATCGGAGATAATCTGTTAGATAAAACCCTCTCCTACAACGAAAAGATCGAGAAATTGATTTCAAAAGAACCACCTTTTGATGGAGATACGAGGATTCTTGTTTCCCATATCTTTATTGACTCAGGAGTTGAGGCCGGGTCGGAGAAAAAGCTCATTCTCGGCTCGTCCTATCTTTTTGAGAGCTCCCGCATACCAGAGAGCTTTGACCTTGTTTTGCTTGGGCACCTGCACAAATCCCAGAAAATCGGGGAGAGGATTTTTTATTCGGGGTCCATTTTTCCCATGAATCTTGCCGAGATCGAGCGTTCACCAGCCAAGTATGTGAGCATCTTTGAGCCTGGAAAATCCGGCTTTTCCTATCAGGAGATTGAGATTCTGCCCGGGGATTATGTCAGGGTGCGGGAATTTGAAGACCTGGAGAGTGCATTGAGGGAAATCGAGAATCTCAAGACCTCGCTCGTCTATATTAAGATAAAGAGGCCACTTACAAATCACGAAACCCTTGTGGAGTTAAGAAGAGCACTGAGGGAAAATCTGCTCGGAATCACCTTTGAAGTGCCTGAGCTGGTCGAAGGAGACTATTTTGAGAAAACTGACCTCGAGTCACTGACAGATGAAGAGCTTTTCAGGGAATTTTACCGGCATCAGATGGGCAAAGACCCCGATGACAGGCTTGTTGAGGTTTTTATCAGGATTTTAAACGAGGTGAGGCATGAGGCCCATTGAGCTGACATTTAAAGGGATAAATAGCTATAGCGAAGAGGCAAAAATTGACTTTAAAAAGCTACAGGAAGCGGGTGTATTTGGCATCTTTGGAGAAACCGGTGCAGGAAAGACAACGATTTTAGATGCCATCACCATTGCCCTGTATGGCAAAACCGACAGACTGGGCAAGTCCATTTTAAATATTGTGAATCCACGAGCGAAACATATCCGCGTGAAGTTCATTTTCGAAATGGATGGAAAAGTTTATGAGGTCTCAAGGGAGTACGAAGAAAAGAAATCTCAGAGAGCTGTGCTATACGAGATTGACGGAAACAAAAAGAAGCCCCTTGCCGATAAAGTTACAAAAGTGGACGATTTGATTGAAAAAGAAATCATTGGGTTGAAATTTGAAGATTTTACGCGGGTTGTGGTGCTTCCGCAGGGGAAATTTTCTCAGTTTCTTGATGCTCCGGCAAAGGATAGGGTGGTCCTTTTGGAGAGCATCTTTGGA
This sequence comes from Caldifarciminota bacterium, assembly GCA_026991055.1. GTDB lineage: Bacteria > Hydrothermota > Hydrothermia > B15-G9 > WFZT01 > WFZT01. Next base: position 8,292 of record JALXCE010000032.1, read on the forward strand.
ACTGACATCTATGGAGATGCGATTTTCTCCGCTGTTAAGAGTAAAAAAGATGTTGTCAATACCGAAATTGAGGCAATTAAAAAGCGTCTCGATGCCCTGAAAGATGCCAGCGAAGAGTCTATTAAAAGGCTCGAGGAAGAGATAAAGGAACTTGCAGGCAAAATCGAAGATAGCAAAAAGAAGCAAAGGGTGCATGATGAAAGGCTCAAAATGCTAAAAAAGCTCGCTGAGCTTTTAGATGAGAAGAAGAAGGTCGAGGAAAAGCTCGAAATACTCAAAGAAAAAGAGGGGGAGATTCAGAAACTTAAAGAAAAGCTCTCCATTGCCGAAAGACTCCAGCCACTTGAGAGCGTGGTTGAGAGCCTGAATTCGGCCGAGGAATTTTTGAAGAAAAATATCCCGAAGCTGAAAGCAATGGAAAATGACCGGGAGTTGGCAGAAAAGGAATACGAAGAGGCTCAAAGGCTTTTTACTGAG
>JALXCE010000033.1 GCA_026991055.1 Caldifarciminota bacterium
TGCTCTTTCTTGTCCATATTGGATGGGCAAAGCCTGTACCTGTGAATTACAGTAACCTCAGAAATCCTAAACGTGATGTAATGATTGTGGCATTTGCAGGACCTTTTATGAATCTGATAAGCGCTGTGATCGGTGGCGTAATTTACCGTTACACGAGCCAACTCGCTTTACCAAAATATCTGGCACCTTTAAACGATATGCTTCTTATATTTGTGCTTATTAGCCTCATTCTGGCATTTTTTAACCTTATTCCGGTTCCACCCCTTGATGGCTGGCGTATCGTCTCAGCCTATACTAAACCTGAGAAACTCAGGGTTTACGAAACTTATGGGGTTATTTTGCTGCTTCTTTTATTCTTCTCCCCATACCTCATCGGGGTGGATATCCTTGGCATGTATCTGAGGCCACTTGTTGGTATTTCAACAAAATTAATAATTGGCGTTGATCTTTCAAAATTCTTCATCTAAAAAGGAGTGGATTATGGAAACTCAGAATCTGGGACATTCGTCATTTGAGATTTTGAAGAAAGCGCGCGAGCTTGAAAGACAGGGGAAGAAGGTTATCCATCTCCACATCGGGGAGCCAGATTTCAAGACTCCTGAGAACATAATAAGGGCCGCTTATGAGGCCATGGAGGCAGGGTTCACCCATTATACTGATCCACAGGGTATCCTTGATCTCCGTGAGACAATCGCCTGGTATCAGGAGAAATACAGGGGTAGAGAGGTTTCTCCCGAAAGAATAATTGTCACTCCGGGCGCCAAAATGATGATACTTTATTCCCTTCTTGTTACAGTTGAACCTGGAGATGAGATAATTTACCCAGACCCTGGGTATATGTCGTATCATACCCATATTCTGCTTGCCGGCGGGAAACCTGTGCCCTGGAAACTCTCCATAGAGAAGGGATTCAGGCATGAGCCCGAGACATTAAAATCGTTGATCACAGAAAAGACGAGGGCACTGATTCTCAATTTTCCCCACAATCCCACAGGGGTAACAATCGATCGAGAAACACTAAAGGAGATTATTGATATTGCTGTAAAGCACGGAATTTACATAATTTCCGACGAAATTTATTCCCGCATTTTGTTTGAAGGTGAGCACGTAAGTGCATTTATCTTCGAGGGGGCGGATGACCTCTTATTCTTGATTGATGGATTCTCCAAAACCTATGCAATGACGGGATGGAGGATTGGATATGGAATTATACCCAATAGATTTGTGGGGAAGGTTGTGAAACTTCAGACGAATACTGTTTCCTGTGCTACATCTTTTGTCCAGAAGGCTGCCATAGAGGCAATAAAAGGTCCGCAGGATTCGGTGGACTTTATGGTGGGAGCTTTTAAGCGTAGAAAGGGCCTTGTGGTCTCCATGCTAAAAGGGAAGCTGGATTTTGTGGAGCCTCATGGAGCTTTTTACATCTTTCCCTACGTAGGAGTGGACTCTGAAAGTTTTGCCCATTTTCTGTTAGATGAGTATCAGGTAGCGGTTCTACCGGGCTCCTATTTTGGGGAAACGAAGAAATTTATAAGAATCTCTTTTGCCAACAGTGACGAAAACATCCGCGAAGGCATATCACGCCTATTAGAGGCGGTGGAGAGATTTAAGGGGCTAAAGTAAGGCGTCTTTTTAATCATCGGCAGGGCATTATAATAATGCGATGAAGACTTTTAGGGAGCTTTATTATGCCCTGCCGAGGTTGAGAGAGCTGGCTTTTTCGGGGCCTCCACTCCAGAGATGGCGGGAGAAATCCGTTAAAAGCATTTTCCACATACTTAAAAATTCAGGGATAAAGAAAGGAAAGCTGCTTGAGGTTGGATGCGGAGCCGGATTTCTCGCAAGAAAGTTAGGTATGCACTTCCCGTCTTTAAATATCCTCGCCATCGATATTTCCCCTGAACTTATTAACTGGGCCAAAAGGAGAAAAAATCCCCCCAACGTCAATTTCATGGTTCAGGATTTCTTAAATCTTAAAGGAGAATTTGATGTTGTAATATCAATGGAAGTCATGCCGGTTATAGGTGGACTTGGTGATAAATTTCTTGATCAGTTTGCAAAAGTTACCAAACCCGGTGGGTTCCTCATCTTGACCCATTTACGACCCAATCTTTACACTAGACTTTACAGAAAGTTCTGGAAAACATTTAAAATCGGGGAAATCGTGGGTGAGCATCCAGAGGAATTTTTGAAAAAAGTTGAGAAGCGGGGTTTTTCAGGTTACTATTATTCACTTGACTATCTGGAGGGAAAGTATATGGTGGTAATGCGGAGGGGTGGCCGAGTGGATGAAGGCGCGCGATTCGAAATCGCGTATCCCCGTAAAAGGGGATCGTGGGTTCGAATCCCACCCCCTCCGCCATAATTAACAAAGGAGTCGCAGGATGAATGAGGTTATCGAAAAACTCAAGGTCGGCTATAATCTTGACGAGGAGCTGGCTCACCTCCTCTATTCAAGGGGACTTAAACATCCAGACCTCATTCCGGTTACATTTGAACCCACTGTTTTCAATCTTACTCCACCTGAGAGTTTGCCAAATATCAGAGAAGCTGTGAGAAAGCTACTTACAGCCATCGGCAGACGGGATACAATTTGTGTTTGGGGGCATGAAGACTCTGACGGTGTTACTTCAACCTATGTGCTCAAGACCACCATTGATTATCTTGGTGGAATAACCACTTATTACATCCCCTCAAAGGCCACAGAAGGACACGGACTCTCAGAAAAGGGCCTAAAAATAGTAAAAGAGCAGGGGGTGAGTCTAATCGTAACAGTAGATAGCGGCATGGGTTCGGTAAAGGAAGTCGAAATTGCCCGTGAAATGGGAATAGATGTGATAATTACAGACCATCATGAAATTCCAAAGGTTCTTCCCGATACAATTGTAGTTAATCCCAAACTGGGCGGTGCGAGCTTTCCCTATCTTGCAGGCGTAGGTGTGGCATTTAAGGTTGCCTGGGGACTCCTAAAAGTGTTTAAAGGCTGGGGGATAAAAGAAATCTTAGAGAAAAAGCCTGACTTGATTATCATGGCTGCCATCGGCACACTTGCTGACCGCGTCCCACTCTGGAATGAAAACCGCGCCCTTTACCTCAAGGGACGTGAGCTTTTCAACTCGTGGAATCATCCATTTAAGACTGCATATCAGGAACTTAAAGGCGAACTCCCGGATTTTGACATTGTTGTGAGCATCACATCTGCAGGTAAGTCTGTGGACGGCGTTAATCCTTCAGCAGAAATTTTCCTGAGAAGGGATAAAGATGAAATAAAGCCCATACTTGCTGGACTCCTGCAGGAAATTGAAAAGTGGCAGACGAATACCGAAGAACTCCTTAAAAAGGCCCTTGGAAGGATAAGCAGGATCAGGAACTATATCCTGCTCGATATGGAAGATACCGAGCCGAGGTATCTTGGCTTTCTGGCTTCAAAGTTAAAGGACAAATATGGTGTCCCGACCATAGTGATGGGGCGTAAAAGTGATGGAACCGTGGCAGCAGAAGTGCGTGCTCCCAAGGGTTTTAACTCTCTTGAGCTCCTCGATTACCTTTCTGACCTCTTTATCAGCTATGGAGGCCACAAGCTCGCATCGGGCTTCAGCATGAGGGAAGAGAACCTTCCCCATCTTATTGAAGACACGGAAATTTACTTTAAAGAGAATGGCAACCTCTCCACTCAGTATGATATTGAAGCAGATTTCGAAAGGTTTCAGCACCTTTACCCACAGATCGAGACACTTTCCTCAAACGGAGTGGAGATTCAGGTTAAGGTGGTTGGAGCCAGAGTTGAAGAGCTTAAAAAGCTTGTAGAAGAGGGGAAATTGAGTGACCCGAATAGCAAACTTTCGGATGTCCCACTTGACAAAGAGGTTCAGGTAATTGTTTCTTTCTACAACGGCAATCACTCCATCACCGATGTGATTGCAGATTGAAAATGAAAAAATCTCACCCCCTCGATTATCTGATACTTTTAAGACCCACACTTCTGACTCCTGTTTGGGCTTTTCTCTTTTTGGGCTGTTTCTGGAGTGCAAATTTAAATTACTTCGGTCTCACCCTGAATCTTCCTTCACGCTTCTGGTGGATTTTCCTCTCCTACACGCTTTTGATGGGTGGAGCTTACATCATCAACCAGATTACAGACAAGGAGACAGACAGGATCAATAGAAAGCTCTTCCTTATCGCAGATGATATTATTTCTGTCAAAACAGCTCTCATTTACACTGTCGTGGTTGAGGCGATTTCATTTGCTATAGCTATTGAATTGGGACGCGATTATCTCGTAATCTGGATTCTCTCATTCCTCCTCGCTCTTGCCTACTCTGTGCCGCCAGTTAAGCTCAAAGGAAAGCCCATTCTTGACATGCTTGCCAATGCTTTTGGCTACGGTTTTCTCAATTTCCTCGCCGGTTGGATTTCCGTAAGAAGTATAAATTCATCGGCTTTTGCACACTCCATACCCTACATCCTCTCTGTTGCTGGAGTCTATATGAGCACTACCATTCCTGATATTGAGGGTGATAGGAAAGCGGGAGAGATAACTTCAGGAGTATTCTTTGGCCCCACTGTCACGGCAATTCTCGCATTTTTTCTGATTTTACTTGCCCTGATGGCTGGCTTTATTGCACATGACTACTTTGTCGTGGTAGTTGCCACCCTGAGCCTCCCTTTTATTGCCTCGTCTATATTCAACAGTGAGGGGCTCCATGTGAAGCTTGCCTACCGAGTCCCGGGGGCACTGGTGCTTCTATACCTTTCACTGAGATTCCTGCCATTGTTGCTCCTCGGGCTTTTGACTTATTTTGGCCAAAAGCTTTATTATAGATGGCGTTTCAACCTCGACTATCCATCTCTCACAGGGAGGTAACATGCTAAGAACCCATACGTGTGGTGAATTGCGCAAAAAACATGTTGGTGAGACTGTTACACTTTCGGGATGGGTCCGAAGGGTGAGGGACCTCGGAGGGCTTGTTTTCATTGATTTAAGAGATAGATATGGTGTAACTCAGGTAGTTGTTGAGCCACAAAATAAGGATTCCTTCAATGTGGCCAAGAAACTAAATTCACAGGATGTAATTCAGGTAAATGGCACTGTGAGACCGCGCCCCGAAGACATGGTCAATCCCGAGCTCGCCACCGGAGAGATCGAGGTCCTGGTCAGCGAAATCTGGGTTTTAAATGAATCCAAAACACCGCCATTCCCCATAGAAGACGAGACAAAGGCATCAGAGGAAACCCGTCTCCGCTGGAGATTCCTTGACCTGAGACGCCCGGTAATGCAGAAAAACATCATCCTCAAGCACAAATTCATGCAGGCTGTGAGGAATTTCCTGAGCCAGGAGGGTTTTATCGAGATTGAAACCCCATTCCTCACCAAATCCACTCCTGAGGGTGCACGCGATTTTATTGTTCCATCGAGAATCTATCCGGGTAAATTTTACGCACTGCCCCAGTCCCCGCAGCTTTACAAGCAGATTCTCATGGTTTCCGGTTTCGATAGATACTTCCAGATAGTAAGATGCTTCAGGGACGAGGACCTGAGAGCGGACAGGCAGCCTGAATTTACCCAGATTGACCTCGAGATGAGCTTTGTTGACGTGGATGACGTCCTCTCACTCGTCGAAAGAATGATGAAGCAGGTTTTGGGTGAAGTAATGGGAATTGATATCGAAATCCCCTTCATGAGACTTTCTTACCACGAGGCCATAAGGAGGTTTGGAATTGATAAGCCAGACCTGAGGTTTGGGATGGAGCTTGAAGACCTGACAGAACACTTCAAGGATACCGATTTCAGGGTCTTAAAATCTGTGGTCGTAGATGGTGGAAAGGTTGTTGGAATCAAAGTCCCGGTCTCCATTTCGCGAAAAGAAATTGATGAACTTACAGAATTTGTGAAAAAACAGGGTGCCGGAGGGCTTCTCTGGTTTAAGTTTGATAATGGAAAACTCTCAGGTCAGCTCTCAAAGTATGTCAAATTCTCACCCGAAGGGGCTGGCACCTATCTCATTATCGCGGATAAGGCCCCAAAGGTCTTCAAAATAGCCGGACTTCTCCGTCTTGAAGTGGCAAAGAAATACGACCTTATCGAAAAAGGGCTGAAATTCCTCTGGATTGTGGATTTCCCCCTTTATGAGATAAACGAGGAAACAGGAGAGCTCGAGCCCGCGCACCACATGTTTACTCACCCAAAAGAGGAGCACATTAAATTCCTCGATTCAGACCCGCTAAAGGTGATCGCCAAGCAGTATGACCTCGTATTAAACGGTGTGGAGCTCGCCTCTGGTTCCATCAGGGTGCACAACCGTCAGCTTCAGGAAAAAATAATGGAAAAGATTGGATTTACCAAAGAGAGAATGGAGAGCAGATTCGGATTCCTGCTCGAGGCACTCGAATACGGGGCACCGCCGCACGGTGGGATAGCCGTTGGATTCGATAGATTTGTAGCCATATTTGCCGGAAGAGAGACAATAAGGGACGTGATACCATTCCCCAAAACCACAAAGGCACAGGCCCTCTTTGAAGGGGCACCCTCGAGTGTGGACGAGGCACAGCTCAGGGAACTACACATAAAAATTATTCATGAGGAGAACGAAAATGGCAAAGAAACCCAAGAAGAAAAAGAAATCCGTTGAGAAAAAATTAAAGAAACGCAAGCAAAAACAGGAAAGATTAAAGAGGGCAAGGGCAGTTGAACAGGAGAAGCCCTACCTTGCAAGGCTTTTTACTTCAAAAATAACGGACTACAAAAGGTCCGATGATTTTTTATATGTGATTGCAAGACTCACAAGAAGGGGTAACGTTCGGGGTGGATACATGATTGTGGATAAGAAACTCGGAATAATTGAAGCAGCAAGGCTACCGGAGATGCCACCAGAGATGTTTGACCAGGTTATTCTTGAGTTTTCCGCCCGTGCCCAGGATATGGGAACCTCACTCTATGATGAAAAGCCCCAGAGGGTTTTAAAACTCCTCTGGGGAGCCTATGAATTTTATCGTCCCCACGGGCTTGTTGACCCTGAGGCTGCCAAAGTGCTTAAAATGGTGGGGCCCAGGCCCGACGAGTTAGAGACAGATATATTCAGCCTGCCAGAGGAAATGGAGAATGTGAAGGAGAAGAGAAGGGAAGTTCTTGAGAAAATTGTGTCGGCTTCCGCTGAAAAATCAGAGAAGAAAGAAGAGCCTGTAGCTGTTGAAGAAAAGGTTCAGGAGAAAGAAGAAAAGGAGGAAAAGAAGGGACTCAAGAAGGTCTTTTCTTTCTTCCGCAAGAAGAAATAGAATGCATATCAAAGACACCCGTGTTGAGATGATCCAGTTAGTGCTCCCGGAGCATGCCAATATTTTGGGTGGTCTTTACGGTGGCAGGCTGATGTACTGGCTCACCTCGGCATCCTCCATGGCAGCCTCCCGTGTGGCACGGGGGCCCGTTGTGCTCGGTTCTATGGACGACATCGATTTTATAAACCCTATTAAGATTGGTGAAATTGCCATTCTGGATGCACAGGTCGAATACGTTGGTCGGAGTTCCATGGAGGTGGGCATTGTGGTTCACTCAGAAAATCCCCACACGGGTGAGAGAAAAATTACCACTTCATCCCACATGGCTTATGTTGCCATTGATAGCGAGGGAAGACCGAGAGAGGTTCCGGTGAAGATTGAGCCTGATGAAGATGAGACCGAAATTTTCGAGGCTGCCCTGAAAAGACGGGAGCAGAGATTAAAAAGGCTGAAGAACAAAGCTCCTCTCAAAGCAGAAGAGCTTTTCAATGTGGAGACCCAGTATAAGGTGTCTGTCTCAAAGATCGTAATGCCCGAGGATGCTACATTTGGAAGGCTGATGTTTGCAGGCAAACTCATGCTGGACCTCGACCAGGTCTCGGCCATTTTAGCCCTTCGCTATGCAAAAGGGGCTGTGGTTACCGCTTCCCTTGATGCCATGGATTTCTATTCACCGCTGAGAGTAGGAGAGATTGTTACCATGAACGCATATCTCAACTACGTTGGACGCTCGTCCATGGAAATAGGGGTGAACATATTTGGTGAGAATCCTGCAAAGGGTGAGGTCAGGCATACATCAACGGCATTCCTGACTTTTGTCCACATTGACGAGAATTTCAGGCCTGCCCCTCTTCCACCTTACACACCAAGGTCTGAGTTTGAGCGCCGGCTCTGGAAAGAGGCCGAAGAACGCAAAAAACTCAGAAAAATGAGGAAAGAGCAGTTGAAAAAGCTACTCACCACGCTGGATTCGAAAATTTGAAGACAGTAGAGGCTTAGCATTTAGGGAACCTCTAAACTTTGAAAAATTTGATACTGAAAAACTTTTAATTTGTGGCCCCTCACCTTCATCCTATCCCCGCAACCTAGAAATATTCCCTCCCCCACAGGCTTTGCCTGTGGGGGAGGGAATCATAGGGAGGGGGCATTCCGCTTTGAAATCTATAAAAATTTCAGATGAAAGCCCTCACCCCAACCCTCTCCCACTTCGTGGGAGAGGGAGATTGATAGATTTTTGATTAAAATTTTTTAGGATGTAGCCCCTCTCCTCAATCCTCTCCCCGCAAAAAATTTATGCGGGGAGAGGAAGTTTTTTCTGTATTCTAACGAAAAATTTTTTGGGTAGAAAATATCTGTCCCGTCCTGATATATGTTTACAGTACAACTCCCCACGTGGATGATTATAAAACTCTTAAAGGAGGTCACTTCTATGCCTGATAACAACAAAAATTACACCGAAGCCCTAAAACTCAAGGTTATTAGAGAA
>JALXCE010000034.1 GCA_026991055.1 Caldifarciminota bacterium
TAATCGGGTTTATAGCCCTGTTATTTCTTGAGTTGATGTATTTAAAAAAGTAAAGGTAGCCGGACTTACCGAAAAAGCTCAAATTTCTCGCGAAAATCCTGTGCTGAGGCGACGCCTTTTTCTCAATTTCTACTTTTTTGACGTAACGAAACTTTCTGTTTGCCGAGGGAGTTAAAAATTCACCGATACCAAAGGCAATAAATGAATTAAATATGCCCGCGAGGGCAAGTACGCCAAGAACCCTGTAAAGGTTAATGCCAGAGGCCTTGATAGCCAGTAATTCAAGCCGCCTTGCCATCTCTCCCACTGAGAAAAAACCAGAAAGCAAATGCGCCATTGGAAAGAGGAGAACAATTAATCCTGGAATCTGGAAGTAATAGTATTTGATGATGGAAAAAACCGATGGTTTTTTATCAACAAACTTATCAAGAGTTTCGAAAAAATTTACGATGATAAAGAGTGCGATGACCGCAACAAGCATGATAATAAGCCATTTGTAGAATTCTTCGAGCATGTAGCGGTCTAATTTTTTCATCATATTTTTAACTTTGAGAGGTCTTCCTCTTTGCCAATTACCACCACTGTATCCCCTTCTTCAAAGATATTATCGGGGTCGGGATTAAAGACCATCCTCCCGTCTTTTTTCTTTATGGCAATGACAATAATCCCGTACTGTTTCCTCAGGTTCAGCTCTGAAATGCTTTTACCAATCAGAGGGGAGTTTGCAGTAATTTTTATCTCTTCGAGACCGAGTGAAAGATACTCACGATGGGTAACGAGCTCCAGAAATTCAACCACTGTAGGTTTCAGAGCTGAGTGCAGGATTCTCTGACCGGCTATTTTGTACGGAGATATAACATGGTCGACCCCAAGCTTTTTCATTTTTACCTCTGCTTTTTCATCAAGTGCCCTTGTAATGACGTGAATTTTGCTATTTAACCCTTTTGCAGAGATTGCAGCGTAAAGGTTATCTGCATCAGTAGGTAAAAGCGATATCAGGGCTTTTGCTCTCTCCACTCCAGCCTTTTGTAGGATTTCTTCCTCTGTTGCATCGCCAATTATGTAAAATATGCCCATCTCATCAAACTCCATCTGCAAATCGGGGTTGTTGTCAACCACTACGAAATCCACCTTTTCTCGCATTAACCCTTCGACTACCGATCTCCCAATGCGACCGAAGCCGCAAACTATATAATGATTCCTCAACTTATTCATTTTCTTCTGTCTCCTTGATTTTGCAAAAACTCCTGAAATTTCACCTTCGATAAAAAATTGGCCAAACATTGAGAACACGTAGAAAACGGTTCCAAGGGTTATGATAATCAGGGCGCTGGCAAAGATTTTGCCTACCGGGGAAAGTGGATGGACCTCTCCATATCCCACGGTAGATATGGTGATTACTGTCATATAGAATGAATCGAGCAGATCCCAGTGCTCGATGTAGGCGAAACCAAGGGTTCCAAGCACGAGCCAGAGTACGAGCAGAAAAAGCCCCTTTATTCCATTTCTTTTGAGATGTTCCATCTTGCTGGAATAAGCCATGTTTTTAATTATAATGCAGGCCCTTCACATTGGATTTCTCAAATGTAGCCCCTCAGCTCTCCCTTAAGAATTTACACGGGGAGAAGAAATATTGTGAATGCAGACATAAACTTTTAACCAGCTCACTCTCGAGGTTAGATGCACTCAAAAATACACTTCAACTTCTTCACAAGAGAAGCTGGCACTCGAAATGCCACAAATACATCCCTCCCTAGCAGGCAGAGCCTGCGGGGGAGGGATTTAAGGGAGGGGCTTTCCGCTTGAATATTCAAAAAATTCAAGATGTGACCCCTCACCTCAATCCTCTCCCCGCAATGGATTTATGCGGGGAGGGAAGATTCTTTTTGAGTATGATGAGAAAAAAACTGGTTCAGATTTGTATGCAAAAAATATCCTTTTTAGACTTTTACAGTGAAAATGTCAGATGTAACACCTCACCTGACCTCTCCCCGCAGAGAATTTATGCGGAGGAGAGGAAGTTTTTAGGGTATGCCTATGAACTTACATACTAAATCCGTAGGCTAAGTTAATTGTCACCCTTCAATCGAAACTTAAGTGTTCAGAAAACCAAGAAGTATCTTTCTAACAAGCGAAAGCTTGCACCTTCAACAACACAGAACACTTCCCTCCCCCGCGCACAGCGCGGGGGAGGGATTGAAGGGCGGGGGCATTCCGCTTGAATATTCAAAAAATACAAGATGTAGCCCCTCACCTCAATCCTCTCCCTGCAAAGAATTATACGGGGAGAGGAAGATTCTTTTTGAGTATGATGAGAAAAAAACTGGTTCAGATTTGTATGCAAGAAATATCCTTTTTAGACTTTTACAGTGAAAATGTCAGATGTAACCCCTCACCTTAATCCTCTCCCCGCAGAGAATTTATGCGGGGAGAGGAAGATTTTAGGGTATGCCTGTGAACTTACATACTAAATCCGTAGGCTAAGTTAATTGTCACCCTTCAATCGAAACTTAAGTGTTCAGAAAACCAAGAAGTATCTTTCTAACAAGCGAAAGCTTGCACCTTCAACAACACAGAACACT
>JALXCE010000035.1 GCA_026991055.1 Caldifarciminota bacterium
AGCCTCCACCGAAGTGGGTATAGCCTAACCTTCTAAATGGAGTGTTTTCACACGAATAACAATCCAGGCTTATACCCCAGGTGGAGGGACCAATCTCCCCCTCGGGGTCATGCCCCAGGACCAAGGCCGGTCTCCACCCACTCATACCATCTCCTCCCGAAGTGTTTTCCCTATATTTTTAGTGATAACCATCATAAATAACAACAGCAAACATTATAGAAGGATAGGAGGGGGGAATTTTCGAACACACTCAGATTGGCTTGAATCACATTGGTCTTGTGCATATAATAAAATCCGAAGTAAAATCTGGAGGTATAAATGGCATACCTGAATTCCTCGCTCAACTCCCATCACAAAAAGAGAATTAACCACAAGGGGGTGTTTGATGATAAATTTTCTTATAATTGCCTTATTTCTGATTCCAGGAAAGTATAGCGTAGAGATCCCGTATCTCTCGCATCCTCCAAAAATAGATGGAAATCTTGAAAGTGCATGGAAAGATGCTTTAGAGCTTTCTCAACTCGTGGATGCCAGAACTGGCAAAACTGCTCCTGTTAAAACCCGAATACTGCTGGGATACAGCTCTGATGCCCTTTACATTGCCTTTGTGTGCTATGATGATATGTCAAAAGTGCGGGTTCACAGCTCAAAAAGGGATGCATGTTTCGGAGACGACATGGTGGGCCTATACATTGACTCCTATAAAAACAGAGAAATGGCCTATCAATTTCAATGTAACCCACTTGGATGCCAGATCGACGGGAAAACGGGACAGGAAATATGGGAGCAACATTCCGATTTTGAATGGGAATCAAAAGGCAGAATGTATTCTGACCACTGGGTAGTTGAGATGAAGATTCCATTCTCCACTCTGACGTTCCCTGCGGGTGAAAAACAGGTCTGGAGAATCCAGTTTTTCCGTGTGAGACCAAGAAAGTCACTCGAATTCTACACCTGGTTCCCTCTGGATAATGACTTCTCCCACATGCTTGACCACATGGGAGAGATAAGATTCTCACTCAGAAAAGGCCGCTCTATCTCGACCATAATCTATCCCTATTTCTTAATCTCACGAACCTATTTAGCCGATAGTACATACTGGGAGGATAGATTCGGCATCACAGCCGATCTTGGATTGTCCAACAACTCTCATTTCCTTATCACGTTTGTCCCTGATCACAGGGAGATTGAAACCGATTATCCTGTCATTAGTGTTAATAGAAGAACAGCGGTTGGATACCCGGAAAAACGACCATTTTTCCAGAGGGCAGACGAGATATTCAAATTCCCGCTTTATGCATTTTACAGCCGCTCTATAAACGACCCGTACTTTGCCGCGAAATTCTTCTCAAAAGGGAGAAAATTGGATGTTGGCTTCATCTCAGCATACAACAGGAATTCCACATGGATCGTCCCTGTGGGAGAATACAGTTCACTCGTGAGCAGCGATCTAAATTCTCTCATTAACATCTTCACATTGGGCTGGAAATTTAGCAAAGGCTCCTATATCGGCTCTTTTGTTTCACATAGAATGACAATGTCAAAATCCGGGAATGGAACTCAAATGACAGGAGGTGTTAGGTGGGACCTGAGATTTTTCAGGGGTCTGGAAGCCTATGGGGCAATTCTTGGCTCTTATACAAAAGAAGTTGTGGATTCGTTTCTCTATTTCTACTCCGGCCTTCCGGACAGCTTTGACAACAAATATTCCACAGTTTTTGATGGAGAAAAGTTCTACGGCATTGCATATCAGGGTGGGCTAACCGTCAGCACCGCGCATTTTTACGCTGACATCTACACGAGACACATTTCACCAACTTTCAGGGACCAGAATGGGTATATCGCAGTAAATAACCACAGGTCATACAATCTCAACTCTTACCTGCCATTTTACCCTCAAAACTCCGGAATACAGGAGATAAAATTAGGATTAGAGACTTCACTTGATAGAACCTTCGATAACAAATTCATCGGCAACTCTGTTTCTCCCTATGTGTCACTTATACTTCCATTTCAGACACAGCTAAAACTCAGTTACGAGTGGGAAAAGGAATTCTACAGGGTAAAGAATTTTGCCAAAAAACAATTTCTCGCGAGTATGGAGACATCTCCACATTCATGGATATCGTTTAATGGCCAGTTGAAGCTTGGTAATGAGATATACTACTATGGAAATCCTCCTGACCTCGAGGACTTCAAATCTGCCGCTGCAGGTATAACTTTAACACCATTGAAATCCTTTTTGGTGAATATCTCTTACCATCGGGAAATACTCTCAGGTGTTTACGACTTATACACTCTATGGCTCAAGACACAGGTTAGCTACAGGTCTTTTTATTTCAGATGGATTGGATATTACAATGACCAGCAGGAGATGTATTACTTTTTCCCGCTTATCTCCATAGAGCACAGACATTTTGTTCGAATTTATTTCGGAGGAGCTTTTATGAAACCCGCTTCATCTAAGAAACTGCTGTATTATCAGCTATACCTTAAAACATCGTTAACCATGGGGAGGTGAAGAATGCTTTCAATCCTGCTTCTAAGTCTCTCGATGTTTTCCATTCCAGTAATGGA
>JALXCE010000036.1 GCA_026991055.1 Caldifarciminota bacterium
GTGCCCCCATTGTTTGTTTAATTTTGCTCCGGAGATTTTTGGGCCTTTGTTTATGAGTCTTTAAATGATTATCTTTCATAGCCACGTTTATGTTAAAATTTAGGTGTTACAAAATTGTTAACACACAGTTAACAGGGCCATGAGAAATATTGATGAGATTATCAAAAAGGTAAAAAATCTGCTCTATGAAGCAAAGTTTCAGGAGGCGGTGAACCTCCTTGAGGAGATTCCTGCAGAGGAAAGAAACCATGAGGTCTACCTTTTCCTTGGTGTAGGGTACAGATTCCTCGGCAGGTTGCTCGAGGCCGAGACTTACCTTAAAAAGGCCCTTGAATCAGACGATGTAAAGATCAAAACTTATGCTCAATGGAATCTGGGGGCAGTGGAAATTGGGAGGGGAAATTTTGAAAAGGCAGTAAGAATTTTCCAGTCCCTTGACTCCGCCATGAGCAAAACCCCTCAATATCCCTCTTTTTTGATAGATCTCTCACAGGTACTCTACTATTTAAACAGGCTTGATGAGGCGATTTTCTATCTTGAGAAAGGGCTTGAATATGCAAAAAAAATAGGCGACCTCCATCTTATTGTTACGATTCTCTCAAACATTGCGCTCTTGAGTGATTTAAAAGGAGATATCAAAAATGCGCTTTCCATGTATCAGGAAGCTATCAAGCTTTCAAGAAGAGTTTCAGTGCCTTCCACCCTCTGCACCACTCTTGTGAATCTTGCAGAACTTTATAGCGAGTTAAACGATGTGGAAAATGCATTAAAGACCATCGAAGAGATCAGGCGCGAGCAGTGTGTTGAAATGGCTCTCACGAGGATTCCAACATTGAATGGCATAGCGAAGATTTATCTTCTTCTTGGGAAAAATAGAGAGGCCAGGACGACGCTTGAGATGGTCGAAAGGGCACTAAGGGATATTGATGACGATCACGGATTCATCACCTATCATCTTTTGTACATGCTTTTAAGCTATAAAACCCACAACCTTAATGATGTGAAAAATCGGGCGGAAACAATTCTCAGAAGGTGGGAGGCTCGGGAGTCTGATGAGTTTAAGATCGCCGATTTTTTCAGCAGGTATATTGATTTTCTGGATAAGGGTGAAATAGAGGTTTTTGACGGATTCTCTCTTGGAAATCCCTGCAGTGATATTCTTGTAATTGTCCCCCTCTACATAAAATTTCTCATTGATGCAGGCAAAAAGGACGAGGCGGTCAAAGAATTCCAGCGAGTATGCGATTGCCTTGAGCAGAGAGGCGGTAAGGTAGGGTATTTCCTGCTCTTTCGACGCGAGGTAAAGGATATTATTCGTGAATTAAAGGACGAGCTAAAAAAGCCAGAGTTCTTACTGAAAATCGCTGTTGCCCTTGGCGATGAGGAATTTCCTGAAGAAATTATCCACCAGCTCAATGTGAGAAAATTTATTGAAAGTTTAAGGAAAAATTTAAGTTTTCACCCTCGTCTACTTCTCACTCTGAAAAAATTTGTAAAAAATGCCGGGGAGAAGGAACTCTACGCGAGGCTTGTGCATGAATACAAGACCCGGAATCCACTCGTCATCAGGACCTTTGGAAAATTCGAGCTTTTCATAGGGAACTACGAGATTTCATCTCAGGACTGGAAAAGGCCTGCAATAAAGGACCTCCTGAAGTTTTTTGTCGTTAACCGGAACAGGATGTTGCCACGTGATTTTATCATAGAAAACTTGTGGCCAGAGGAGGACCCGGACAAAAGCTACGGGAAATTCAGGGTGTACATATCGGTCTTGAGAGACGTAATCGAGCCGTGGCTGTTGAAAAACGAGAAGCCTGAAATACTCGTTTATAGCGAGGGGAAATATGGATTAATGACGGATGAGATTTATCTTGATGCTGAAGAGTTTGAGAAACTTATAAACGATGCAGAGCGCACTTCAGACATGGTTGAGGTGAGGATTAAGCTGGAAAAGGCCATTGAGCTATACAGCGGGGATTTTCTGGAGGACGACCTATACCTCGAGTTTGTATATGTTGAGCGAGAGAGGTTGAGAAACCTGTTTTTTCATGCCGTGGAGAGGCTAAAAGATATTTACGTAAAGACAGGAGAAACTGGCAGGGCCCGGGTTTTACTCGATAAGGCTTTCTTTATTGATCCCACAAACGACTCCATTACACGGTCCTACATTCTTCTTCTCAAGAACCTTGGAGAAAATGCCAATGCAAGGCGCATTTATGAAATACACAAAGAAACTCTTAAAAAGAGGTTTGATGTGGAACCATCAGAGGAAATTTCTAAGCTTGTTATGGATTAGAATTTGACAATGTTTAAGCCGTTTGCAGTACCCACAAATAATCTGCCACCTAAGTATAAAAGCGATAGGACATTTTTATTTGAAAGTTCCTGCCATATCCGGGAAACGGATTTGTTTTTCTCATTGTAGATGTAGACGCCATTTACAGTCCCAATGAAAACACGGCTGTCAGAAACCATCATGGGATAGTGCCTGTTTTTGTATGGGCGGAAAGGGTAGGCGAGTTTTTCCACAATGCCATCCTTCATTTTTAGTAAACCACTTTCGGTCACGGCATATATTGAATTTTCTGAAGTCGCGAAGGCATAGATGGGGGCAAATTTATTGATAGAGCGGAGGGGCTTTAAGGATTTTCCTTTTAAGGCAAATAGTTTGTTGTCTGCAAGCAGGAGCACTTTCCCATCAAAGGAATCCGCTTCCTCCACATCAAAGGGAAATTTCAGAGCTAAAAGCTTCCCACCATCAGGAGAAACAGCGGCTATGTAGTTGCCGTCCTGTACGATGAGCTCATCGTCAAAGACTCCGAGCAGTCTCCCACGGGTCCTGATATCCCTGAAACCATAGGGTGAAAGGTACTGGATGCCACACTCAGTACCGACAATAAGTTTTTTTTCTAAAACAGCAAGCTTTGAAATTGAGGGGCAGTCAAGGCCTGATTGGACACCGGGCAAGAAGGGACGCCAGATAGAGTCCTTCATTTTCGCAATTCCATATTCCCCGCCGAAATAGATTTTTCCATCAATTGCAGCCATGCTTTTGACCTGCTTAAAAGGTAATCCGATCTGGATAGAGTCGTCTTTGAGTTTCAAGGTAAAATTGTAGTGATAAATGCCCATCCCGCGTGTGCCTACCCAGAGGTCTGAGAAATTCTTGTAAAAATAGGATAGATCGACCCTACCTGCAAAGTCGTCTATGAAAAAATATGGCTGGAGAAACAGGATTTTGTCATCGCCCTTTTTTAATGAATTCAGGCGTCCGACCCATAAAGTGGCCGGTGATGGTTTCATGATGCCAAGTCTAATACCGCCTGTGGTATAGGCCGTGATACGACCATTGCTTTCCGTATAAATTTTGTCACAGCAAACACCCAATGAGGTGATATTCCCCACTGATGCCAAAAAGTACTTATCTCCTCTCGAGATGTCCCATTTGTAAAGATTTCCGAGAAAATCTACAAAATAGCCGGTAAGGGCGTTTTGAGTAATGGCAAGCTTTACAGGAGACGATGTTATAATGGAATTCTCAAGGGTTTTGTTGAAAAGATCATACGTAAAGACTCCACCATCTGTAGCCACAATAAGCAGGTTGCCCTGCCGAACTATGGAGTTTACGTATAAAAATTTTCCAATGTGGGTGGAGTTAAATCCGTAGAGTGTAGTTATGAGAAAAAAGCTAATCTTCGTCAGCGTCTTCATAATCTTTGAGATATTTTATGGCTTCAGGGATGTATTTTATGAGGTCTCCTGCGATAATGGTATGTTTGGTGAGGTCTATCACACCAATGTCGGCTGCAAGGCCGTGGAGAAAAACGGCAAGAATGGAAGCGACATCGGGTTTAAACCCTTGAGAAAGCAGGCCGGCAATTATTCCCGTAAGGACGTTACCGGTTGAGCCTGCAGCAAGGCCCGGCGTACCTGTTGAATTTATCCATGTGAATCCATCCGGTGTAAATACCACTGTGGGGGCACCTTTCAATATCAGAACGAGGTTGTTGTTTACCGCGAAGTCACGCCCGGCTTCAAATCTGTGTGTGTTAACCCACTGAATATCTCGGTCGAGCATGTGGGAAAGTTCTGATGTGTTTAGCATTAAGATCGCGGGCGTCTCGCGATTCCTTATGCAGTTTAAGTGAATTCCAAGGAGTCTATCACCGGGAGAATCTATGACAATAGGTTTTCTGAATTTTTCAAGTGCCCTGAGAAGCGCGTTGCTCTCCAGAAGAGAGTTGTTCCCCTCGAAGCCAATTACCATTGCAGTGAAATCAAGGCCATAGTTGCATATCTCCTGTATAGACTGCTCGTTAAATTTATCGTCTGAATCCACGGGTAGCTCTACAATATTTGGGTGTTTTGAGATATTAATTCTTCTTGAGGTTCTCGGTACTACAACATATGAAGTGGCGGCCCCACTTTTTATAGCTGCACTGGAGCTGATAAGTGACTTGTCCCTTTTACCGATAAATACGACTCTGCCACGGGGAAATCCTGTAAGTATGTATTTTGTGGCATCCTCTTCCTCAAAAGTGGACCTACGAACCTTCTGCCCGACAAGTTTCTCAGGAATTCCAGTATCAGCTATAACCAGCTTGCCTGTGTGGAGTTTGCCGGGGTAAAAGATGTTGCCGATTTTCGGGAAAACCATGGTTACAGTAAGGTCAGCATAAACGGCGTCAATCGGCACCTCGCCACTATATGGGTTGACTCCGGATGGAATATCAATCGAAAGGGTAAAGGCACGGGAATCGTTAATCCAGTAGATGATATCTTTAAATACCCCCCTGGGCCAGTCCCTGAATCCAGTTCCGAAAAGCGCGTCAATAATAAGGTTTGCGCTGATAATCTTGTTCCTTACGTTTACGTCGGAATTTTTGACTTCTATAACTTTTCCACCAAGGTTTTTGAAGAGTTTAAGATTTTCTCTTAAATCTCGGGAAAGTGCCTTTTTCTTTCGCACAAGAAAAACGGTGAGATCGCGGGCTTTCTCGAGGAGGTATCGTGCAACAACAAGCCCCTCGGCACCGTTGTTGCCCGCACCTGCAATGACAACCGCCCGTTCAACGGGCATTTCAATCTCTTCAAGAAGAATAGAAAAGGCCGTTCTTCCCGCGTTTTCGGTGAGAACAAGGCTTTTAATTCCTATTTCTTTTTCAACAATTTGGCGGAGCTCTTTTAGCTCATCAGGAGTTACAACGTACATCATAAATCCCTCACTTCAGTATTTGGTTAATTTTAACCGGAGGTGATAAAAAATACCATTCCAGTGGAGTGGTGTTTGATAGGGGAGCGGGAGGCATTAGAATTTTCCAACAACCATGCTCAGAAAAATTGTCAAAATTTTCATAGCCCTTGCGATAATTGGAGCGGTTATTTACGGTGGACATGTGGGCTATAAACTGGGCAAAAGTGCTACTCTCCACATGCTCGAAAACTTCATAAAAGCTCCTATTTCTTACAAAAAATACGATTTTAACCCCCTATCGAGAATTTTGATTGTGGGAATGGACTCAAAATCACTTAAGGCCGATACACTGGAGATAAGATACAACCTGCTCGATCTGCTGTTTCGCAAGATTGCCCTGATAAGGGCTGTTAATCTCTACTTCAATCTCGATACTATAATCAAGGGATACTCTCAAGGGAAAGGCAAGAGTAACGGGTGGCACGTGCCTGCTTTTGAAATTTCTCAAATAATCTGGGAAAACGCAGACTTTTTGACTGCAGGGCTCGATTTCAGAGCGCAATACGTGGAAGGCAAGATGCTCGGTGTGAACAACACTCTCGTAATCCCATTCAAGACCATAAAAACAAAATTTTTGGATAATACGTACAATCTGATGAGTTCCACTGTTAAAGTCTTTAAAGATTCTGCTGTACTTTACGATGTTCAGGCACTCTCAAAGAAGATCACTGTCAAAGATGGCAAAATGAAGGTACTTACAGGTGGTAAAGTTTTCTGGTGGGCCTCATTTGCCCGGTACGATAGTACAGTTCTTCACAGGCCTTCAGGAGTTATTAAAGTACCACTTTACATCGTAAGGGCGAAAAAATCTCTGATAATTGGAAAATATCCGGTGGATTCCCTCGATGTCAGGCTATCATCCTACGACTTTGACACGCTTCATCTAAAGAGTTTCGCGTTTTATAAGAACAGGTCATCCCTGCTTGGATCTGGCTCGCTCTCCCACCTGAAATACAATTCGCCTGATTCGGTTCACTACGACTTGAATCTCAGGGTATCCAACCTGAAGCTCGACGAGGCAAGATTCTCAGGAGATATAATCTTAAAAGGCAAGGGAAACAAAGGCAGATTTGACGCCCACCTCCGCAATGTTTCATTTAGAGAATATGCATTCAGACAGCTAAATTTAACCTCATCATTCCATCAGGATACTCTTTCTATTAGCTTCGGCGAGATAAACGACCCTAATCTCTACGCACAATTTTCGGGTCTGGTTTCAAAAGATTCCACTGTACTCGCTGTTTCAGGGAATGGCTATGACATCGGTGCTTATATGAAGCAGCCTCTGAGAACCAACTATTTTGAATTTAAGGGAGATGTTGCCTTTACCAGGGAGTCGAGAAGCCTGAATATCAGGGGAATGGCCAGGGGGGCGAGTTTCGAGAACATGTTTGCCCCGGAGATGGCCCTTAAAATCTCTTATGACAATGGAAACATCGGCGTTGACCTGAAGGGTATCAAATTTGCCCTGGGAAAGCTTGTCTCAGACTCGACCTGCCTGACACTCAATCTTTCTGCCCATCATATGGGGAATTACCATCTTGGGACATACTTTCCGAAAATCTGGCTCAGGGCCAATGGAAACTTCTATCTCGATTCAAGTGGCCTTTATCTTGCCAACAAAGAACTTTCCTACAGGGTCGATTCCCTTGAGGAGGTATGCACCTCTCCTGTTTATCTGACTTTGGACTCGGAAGGTTTTAGCTTAAAAGGAGACTCCCTTAGGCTCTTTTCTGGTATTTTGAGCGATTTTGATCTCACGTACACAAAGGATAGTATCTCTGCTTCAGGAAGACTTGAAAGGGTAAATCTGAAGTATCTCAGAGATGTCATGCCAGCTTTTGCCGTAAAGAGAGGGCTGGTTGATGGTCAGCTATCAGCAAGTGGTCCGCTTGAAAATCCTTCTATGATTTTTAAAGGAAAACTCTACGATGCGACCCTGAAGAATCTTGAAATCGATACCATCAGAGCAGAACTGATTTATGAAAACGGGCAGTTCATGAGTCCAATTACTGTTGTCAAAGGCGAGGGGTTCTCCATTTATTCGGATTTTGTCTTACCTGCAGAGTTAAGTCTTTCTCCATTCAAGCTCAAGGTTATCAGAGATCGTAATATTCACGGCGAGCTTTCAGTAGAAAGGGTAGATGCAACGGTGATAACGAGACTTATTGGTGGAGACATTTATCCCGAATCCGGCGAGTTGAAGGGAAATTTACTGCTGACCGGCACGCTGAACAATCCCGAACTGGCGGGCAATATGGAGCTAAAAACCGGCGGTGTATATATTGAGGCCTTTGGTAATGAATACAGGCAGGTTTTTGTGAGACTCGATTTCAAAGACAAACGGGTGGAAATACCGGATATAAGAATAGATGCACAAAATGGCTATGCAACAGGAAGCGGAGTGATTTATCTAAAAGAATTAAAGCCATCAGGAGTGAACATATCACTCAAGCTCGTTAAATTCCCATTTGCGCACGGAGATATATTTGAAGGGATTTTCAATGGCCAGCTAAAAATAACCGGTGAGCTTCCGGACAATGTTTTGATAAGTGGCGATATCAAGGTTGATGAGGGGTACGTTTACCTTTCATTCGGTAAATCGGCCGGCAGCGGGAAGATGCCCCCCAATCCACTACGATTAAACCTGAGGATTCATGCGGATAGGAGAATTTTCCTTGTGAACGAACTTGCAGACATGGAGTTTTCTGCTGATCTCACTATCGTGAAGGAAGACCCTGTAACCGTTCTGATATCCGGAAATCTCAATGTAATAAAGGGGACTTTCCTGTATCTTGACAGAATTTTCATCATACAGGAAGGAAGTATCATCTTCAGTAACGAGCCTGAGATCAATCCTACACTAAATCTCCTTGGAGAAACTGTGGTGAATGACACCATTTTCATCGATCTCCATGTCACGGGAAATCTGAAAACACCCGAAATCAGGTTGACCTCGACCCCTCCACTTGCTGAGGAAGACATCATCTCGCTTTTGAGCTTTGGAAAACTTTTATCTGAAGTTCCAATGACCATAAAAGACATAAATCTAATGAAAACCCGCGCCCTGAATCTTGCGGAAGGTTTGATTTCCAAGGAACTTCAGAAAAGGTTGAGGATTAATGAACTTGAGCTCAGGACGGGCCTCGCAGGTGAAAATCCACGCTTTTCTGTGGGACTCTATCTCTCGCCCAGAGTTTATTTCAAATATGCCCACTCCTTTGAGGCCCTTGAGAAGGATGTTTATCAGGTGAAATATTTCATCAAACCCAATATGGCGATTTACGGAGAAAGGGACAAAGAAGGCGAGATTTCAGTGGGTATCGAGGCAAGGTTCAGGTTCTGATATGAGTTATTACGATATTGCCGTCTCTCTCAATATTCATTCGCTTCTCACGTATAC
>JALXCE010000037.1 GCA_026991055.1 Caldifarciminota bacterium
GGCTCTCCTGTGAACCTCCCTGCATGCTCGGGATATGGTCGAGTTTCCCTTCTCCAGAAGTCGGCCGTATCCGTTGCATACGAGTAGGTTTCCACCACTTCGGCAATTACCTTATCACCTGAACCGAATATGAAGGCAGAGCCGCCAGCGGCCGCTGTGTACTCAAGTGCATCTCCAGGTGCTCCCTGAGAAGTGTCTGCGCCAATTCCCATGGCGTATTTCATGTGACCAGCCTTAACATGGGTATAAGCGACAAACATCGCCTCGGAGCCAGCTTTACAGGCAAATTCGAAATCTGCTATGTGAATATCTGGAACCATTCCAAGGGCCTCTGCAACAACTGTACCTGAAGGTTTAACCGCGTAAGGGTGGGATTCAGAGCCTATATAGATCGCTCCAATTTCCTTCGGGTCTATTCCTGCTCTCACAAGTGCGTATCTCGCTGCCTGATAGGCAATGGTTATGGTATCTTCATCCTGACCGGGGACAGTTTTCTCATACACCTTTATTCCATTTTTTATAGCCTCTGCGTTATCACCCCACTGCTTTGCAATCTCATCTACCTTTATTCTGTATATGGGTACGTGAGACCCATATCCAATTATTCCAATCATACTGACCTCCTTAAATTTTGAGGCTGTTTAATGCCCTGTCTAAATCCTCAATTAAATCGTCCGGGTCTTCTAAACCAACTGAGAGTCTGATGAGCCCCTGGTGAATTCCCGCTTTCTCTAACTCCTCGTCTGAATACGAGGAATGGGTCATTGAGGCTGGATGCTCAATGTAGGAATCTGTATCACCGAGGGAAACCGCCAGTGCCGGTATTTTCACAGTTTCAATGAGTTTCTTGCCCGCTTCCTTACCACCTTTCACGATGAACGAAAGGACTCCAGAATACATCCCATTCATCTGTTTCTTCGCAACCTCATGAAGCGGATGATCAGAGAGTCCGGGGTACAGAACTTTTTCTACCATCGGATGATCATGTAGGAACTGAGCCACTTTCATAGCGTTTTCAGAATGCTTACGCACTCTGACCGCGAGTGTTTTGATGCCTCTAAGGATGAAGTATGCATTGAAAGGGCAGTAATTGGAGCCGATGTGTGAGACTACATCGTGCTTCAGTGTGTGGATGAAATCCTTTTTGCCGACTACAATTCCACCAATTGTGTCACCGTGTCCGGAAAGATACTTCGTCATGCTGTGCAACACGATATCGGCACCCAATTCGATGGGTCTCTGGGTGATAGGGGTCGCGAAGGTGTTATCAACAGCCACAGGGATACCATGTTTTCTGGCAATTTCCGCAGTTTTTTCTATATCCACAATGTCGAGGGTGGGATTTGCCGGTGTCTCGATGTAGATTAGTTTAGTGCGGTCATCTATGTGGTCCTCTAAAAGCTCCGGGAACTTAATGGCGGGCAGATAAACAGGCTCAATGTTGAATTTCTTTTTGGCAAGCTCAAAGAATGCGAATGTGCCGCCATAAACGGGATCAGAGACAATCACTTTATCTCCTGCGTTGCAAAGGGTAAAGACAACGGCTGAAACTGCTGCCATTCCTGAAGCAGTTGCCGCTCCTGCCTCTGCCCCCTCAAGAAATGCCACCTTGTCCTCAAGGTAATCAATAGTTGGGTTTCCAAGGCGGGTATAAACATATCCCTCCTCTTCTCCCCTGAAGATGCGTGCCCCATGATCAGCACTCTTAAAAACGAAAGAAGAGGTCTGATAAATGGGGATTCGATGTGACCCTGTATGGGGGTCATGCTCATGCCTTGGTCCATGCACTACTTTTGTGTCAAGACGCATGTCAGGATCCATGCTTTAACCTCCCAGAAAGATTGTAATTCTCAAATTTGTGAAAGAGCCCTATCCAGGTCCTCAATTAAATCATTCGGGTCTTCGAGCCCAACTGATAAACGTATAAGCCCTTCGTGAATACCAACTTTTTTCAGTTCTTCTTCAGAGTATGTGGCATGGGTCATAGAAGCCGGATGCTCAATGAGTGAATCGGTGTCACCAAGAGAAACCGCAAGTGCTGGTATTTTTACTGACTCCATCAGTTTTCGTCCGGCTTCACGACCTCCTTTGATTATAAAGCTCAAAACACCGGAGTAAACTCCTTTCATCTGCTTTCTTGCAATCTCATGCAGTGGGTGATCAGGAAGTCCCGGATACATCACCCTTTCAATTTTTGGGTGATCATGCAAGAATTCAGCCACTTTCATAGCATTTTCTGTATGTTTTTTCACCCTGATTCCAAGAGTTTTAATTCCCCTCAAAATCAGGTATGCATTGAATGGTGATAGAACTCCTCCGAGAAAACGGAGTTCGAGATTTTTCATAGGTTTTAACACATCTGCAGGTCCTACCAGCATCCCAGCGATTGTATCCCCGTGTCCGGAGAGATACTTTGTCATGCTATGAATTACATAGTCAGCCCCAAGCTCAATGGGCCTCTGTCCAACAGGAGTGGCAAAGGTATTATCTACTGCAAGTGGTATGCCATACTTCCGCGTAATCTTTGCCGTTGACTCTATATCAACAATATCAAGTGTGGGATTTGCTG
>JALXCE010000038.1 GCA_026991055.1 Caldifarciminota bacterium
GTTTAGCCCCCAGCCTTTCTTTGAGAGGATGAATGGAGGTGGTATGTCAGTAACTGTGGGAAATGTCAGAGAAGCCGATATAATGGGTATCACATTTACGCTTGTTTCTCACAACACAATCAGAGGGGCAGCCGGAGGCAGTATCCTCAATGCGGAGCTTGCCTTTAAAATTGGAGTACTATGAAAAAGGGCAGTATGTCAGATGTCATAGGTGATAACATCTTTTTCAGGGAGCTAAATCCACAGAATCCCGAGCTTGTGCCTATCGATGTTGTTCTCTACAGACTCAATTTAGACCATGTCCCAAGGAAAAAGGACCCCGAATATCCGCAGGTTATATCGTGCTATCTCAATCTTCTTGGGGATTTTGATCGGGTGCTCTTCCTCGGTGACACTCTGCTGAACGACCGAACATTTGCAAAGAATCTGATGGCACTTGGAGAATATGAGGTCATGGCCGTCATTACGAGGCAAAATGAGGATGAATTTGAGCCCAAGGAGGAAGATGGTATTTTATTTTCAAACAGATGGTCATTTATCCGCGAGTTGCCGGATTTTCTAAAGAAAAGGGGCTTTGAAATTAACGAAAAAACTGCTGTTATCCTTGACATTGACAAAACATTCATAGGAGCACGTGGAAGAAACCATCAATCTATTGATCTTGCGCGGGCAGAGGCTGTTTACAGGCTTTTTAGAGAGACTGGCAATGAGCTCGAGTTTGAAGAATTCATGAAGATTTACAATAAACTCAACTCACCTGAGTTTTATACCCTCACTTCTGACAATCAGGATATTGTGGCATTCCTCACCATTCTTGCGGCATCAAATGAGATCGAATTTGAGATGGAGGACATTGAGTCTGTTGCAAAATATGTGGTCGAAAAAGTCTGTAACGAACGAATACGTGAGTTTGCTGCAGAGATTTATGAAAATTTGAAGGCCCGCAAAGCGACACTTTTCCCCACATTTAGAAGAATGGAATTTTTGACAACTATCGAGTTTATGGACAGGTTTGACGATGCCCCACCTGAGAGGCTTCTGAAGGAGGAAATCCTCATAACAGGTGAAATTTACGATACGTTTAACTATACCCTTGCCACGGTGATTGCCCTGACTGACAAGCCTGAGGCCTCATCCCTGCCACCAGAGGGCTCATCCTTACCCCCGGTTCACAAAAAAACTGCAAAAATCTGGGGAGAATGAGAGATAACTCGATGGTGGATTAGCAAAGGCCTTCAATTGTAGCCAGGTGTGTTCGAAAAATTTCAATTTATTTGGAATTTTAAGAAGAATTCCTCCACGCACTACGTGCGTGGAGGTGGGGGCTACATTTTCGAACAAGCTCAGTGTAGCCCAGATGACGTAATTGCTTCCTATTTTTCAAAATTTTTTGGATGGGCCAGAAAGAAAAGGCTGCAGGAATTTTCAGGGCAACTTTATTTTGCTTCTTACATCTTACTCCGTGTAAAAACCATGACTTTCGATAATGAGCAAACCTGATAATTGTTTCGCAAATTAATATTTCGACCCCGGGTCGCAGTGCTGGAAATTCCCGCATAGTTTCCTTTAATATAAGGCAAATTTTTACAAGGGAGGTACCAACTTATGGGGCTTCTTGACAGGTTTAGGAAAAAGACAGTGGATGCTGAGCAGTTGGCGAGAGAGGCAGACTTAGGCCCACGTCAACCGCGGGGGTGGGGACGCTATCTAATCTTTATCGTTGCCGTTTCTATGTCCTTATTCCACCTATACACTGGTGGAGCCGGCCTCTTAACGGCGATGAAGCAAAGGTCGGTCCACTTGACCTTTGCACTGTTCCTCGCCTTTATCGTCTACCCGTTTGGTAAAAGGTCACCACGGGATAGAATTCCCTGGTATGACCTTCTCCTTGGATTGCTTGCAGCTTTTACAGCATTCTATCACATCCTGTTTTACAACCAGCTAACATTCAGGGTTGGGGCACCCAACACCATTGACCTCATTATGGGAGGCCTTTTTATACTTCTCGTGCTCGAGGCCACAAGGAGGTCCATTGGACCCGCCCTTCCCATTATTGCAATAACGTTTCTACTATACGCCTACTTTGGCCCATACATGCCGGGGATACTCGCTCATAAGGGGTACAGCATAAAGAGGATAATCAACCATCAGTACATGACCATGCAGGGTATTCTTGGAATACCGGTTGGAGTATCCGCTACCTTCGTGTTCCTGTTTGTGCTCTTTGGTTCATTACTCGATAAGGCTGGTGCTGGTGAATACTTCATTAAACTTGCATTTGCGCTTCTTGGAAAGTATCGTGGTGGTCCAGCAAAGGCCGCTGTGGTCTCAAGTGCTCTCATGGGAATGGTCTCTGGTAGTTCAATTGCGAACGTGGTTACAACAGGTACATTCACAATCCCTCTCATGAAAAAGGTAGGATTTGAGCCAGAGACAGCGGGAGCGGTCGAGGTTGCCACGTCCACTAATGGTCAGCTTATGCCACCTGTAATGGGAGCTGCAGCATTCATTATGGCTGAATTTCTGGGTATCTCTTACTTTCACGTTGTTAAAGCTGC
>JALXCE010000039.1 GCA_026991055.1 Caldifarciminota bacterium
AGTATCTGACCATTTGCCGGGATGGACGTATCCACCGCAGGTGGTTGAGTGTCATAGGTTAGCAAAAATGTATCCACAGTGGAATTCATTGCCTGATCAAAAACTTTTAAAATCAGCTGGTAGTGACCATCAGCAACACCGTTCCTCGGTAAAGGAGGGTCTGGGTAGAAATAGAAAAAAGTATCCGATTCAAACACAGTTTCACCGCTTACATTCCCTGAAGGACCAATGAGCGAAACTGATGTACTGTCTCTGTAAACACCACTTAATGAATCAATGACAAAGATTTTAATTGTATCAAGCCTGCTAACGATGGAGCCCCCAGCGGGTTCTATTCTCACCGAAGGACTCTCGCTGTCGAATGTAAAATCAATAGTATCGCGGGTCTCATTCCCTGCAGAATCAAAAACGTCAATTACCAGCGAATATACACCATCCATACCTGAGTGGGGCAGTATTGGATTTTGGAGCACAAGAAACAGTGTGTCAGATGAAAAGAATGACGTATCTTCGGGCAAAGACTGGGCATCGTGTAATAGAGATATGTCAAATGTATCCTTGTTTACGCCTGAAATATTGTCGCTGACAACTGCCCATAGTGTATCTATGGGATTGCTCTGGTAGCTTCTTGCAGGTGGGTATGTGCCAGTGATGAATGGCGGTACAGGGTCATAGATAAATCTAAGGACGTTTGACGTATCCCCTGGATTCATTACATCATCAAAGGCAATGGCAAAAATAGCCGTGTCTCCGATTTCAAATCCCACAGGGAGCTCAAATCTGCCGGAGACAGAATCGGAGTACACCTGTCCGGCAAGGATTCCATTTTTGTAAATTTTAACGAGAGATGCAGGTTCCGTATAGCCCACCACAGTGTCTTCAGGTGAATTTGTAATATGCGGAATGGCAAGGGTATCGAGCTGAATGTAAGAAGGTCCCGCGTTGTCAATTTCAATTGTTCCAACGCCCTGGTCTGCATCACCGGTATACGGATCGTACGCAGTAATTACTATGGCGTACGTACTATCTGAGTTTTCCGCCAGGAAGTGATTGTTTACCATTCCGTTAAATCTGAGGGAATGCTCGCCACCGGTTTGCTGGGTATTGTCGAGCAGGGTAGCGACATAAGTAGTGGAATCAAAACGTGTCGTCGAGTTGTAAAGTTTGATGTTTACTACAGCTTCCTCGGAAATAGAGTACCTGATCTCGGTTACATCAAATATGCCGTCCTGGTTGGCCGGTGAAATCTTTGGAGGATTGGTGAAAATATTGCCAACGGTTGTCGGAACAGAATTGGCAATGATTTCCCCACCAACGTGTTTTATATTTCCTGCTTCATCCTCAAGCTGGATGTCGTAAGTGTAGCGTCCATCGGGTAATGGGCCTGGTCCCCATTGATAAAGGTAACCGCCATCTCCTCGGAAACTTTCCCAGAAATTGACAGTGTTAACAAGGGCACCCTGCTCGTCATAGATGTTCAGACTCAGATTCCCTGTAAAAGCGTAGATTCCTATTTGAACTTCATCTGTTGGTTCCTGCAAACTGTCCGCTGCCCATACAGAGAGAAGCGAGGCAGCAGTCATCTTATTTGTTAAATCACCCACCCTTACAAGGTCAGGGGGGCGTCCGGGAACTGTAACAGTGACACTCCTGCTTCCCCAATCTTTAAATCCAATATTGAACGATTCTACGGTCATGTGATCGGCTCTAACGGCAAAGTAGACAGGGAATGGAGGAAATGAAGGTGTCCCGACTACGTTTCCATTCACAATAAGAGTATCCACATGCCCATTGATATTCTGATAAAGTACGAACGAGTTCTGGGTAACAACGAGAGTCGCGATCCGAGCATCCGGTAGCATGAGAGTGTCGTATTCATCGGGGTGAGTTTTATCCACCGTTATCTGAAAATTGGCATAGTCATTCACGCCGTCATTATTGGGAGAAAACGGGTTGGGCGAAACAGATACGTAAGGAATTAATGGCATGGTTGTGTCTACCACGACCGAAAATACCGTTGTATCAGAATAATTCCCGGCCGTATCCTCAGCAAATATCTCTAAATAAAAAGTGGCATTGTAAATTTGCCCTGCAATTTTCCCATCCCATGCATACTCAAAATGCCCGGAATTTAGAAAGGAGTTAAAAAGGACAGTGCCAGAAACAGGATAAGCTGGTACCGTATTCACCACTTCAATGGTTACGTTGGCGGGTTCTGAGAGCACGAAGCCTATTTTTGTGGTGTCATTTCGGCCATCGTTATTAGGTGAAACTGGATTGGGATTAACATAAAGACCGGTAATTACAGGTGGAATGGAATCTGTCTGTGCCTTCAGAAAAAAAGGCAGTATAAAAAAAATTGCCAGAATTACCCTATTCATTGGCCACTATCCGCGGTGTAACGAATATTAATATCTCCTTTTTCTCTGTTGACGTAGCTCTGGAGCCAAAGAGAGAGCCTATAACCGGTAATTTACTTATGAAAGGAACTCCCTGATGGCCCACTGTGGACCTTGTTTTTAAAACACCTCCGATGACCACAGTTTG
>JALXCE010000040.1 GCA_026991055.1 Caldifarciminota bacterium
TCAACAATAAAGGAAATGCCCTTCGAATTTTAGGTGAAATATACATGAGGAAGGGGGATATTGATAATGCAATTTCTAATCTTGAAAATGCTATTCAAAGCTATGATAAGGCTATTCAATTAAATCCCAATTATGCTAATGCTTTCAACAATAAAGGAGCTGCCCTTTGGAATTTAGGTAAATTATACATGAGGAAGGGGGATATTGATAAGGCAAAAGAAACCTTTAGTTTGGCTTATGAAAATGAACTGATGCTCATTGGGATTTATCAATCCAACAAACAATACAATGAATTACCGAGTAGATATATTATTCTCCTCTATTATCTTAAAAAATCCGGTCAGTTTGAGAAAGGTAGGTTTGTAAAACATGCAGGAGAGTTCCTTGATTCCTTCGCTGTTTTTGAAACTTTATCTGATGAGCTCAAAGACCAGATATACTCTAAAATTGCTTCACTACTTGCATCTGAGAATATCTTTGATGAGCTTACCACTAAATGGGTCATGGAAGCGGTAAAAGACCATCCGGTATTGAAAAATAGATTCAGCAAGTTGATTGAGAAAATCAAGGCTTTAGGAGATGAGTCAAAAAAGGATGTCTGAGCCATGATACCCGATAAGCCTCTGAGCATAAAAGATTTCAATGAGCATTCATCTGAGCTCGGACGTATATTTTATATCCTCGATAACATTAATTCCCTGTTGAAAAACTCAAAGGAAGGAAGTCTTACCATTTCCGTATCAGGTGACTGGGGAAGTGGTAAAACCACTATTCTAAATCTTATTTCAAGTTACTACCGAGATTATTGCGGTTTTCCAGTTGTATTTTTTGAGGCATGGAAACACCAGAACGATGAAAACATTTTCGCTTCTATGCTCCTTGAAATTGCCGAACAGTGCGGCCTTAATGCAAAGGATAAGAAAGCACTAAGACATGTGGCAAACGCACTTAAGGCAACAGCAGTTCTCACATCAGAAATCTTCCTTAAGCAACTTGTTAATATCGGCATTAGTGATATTTCAAGAGCGTTTTCCATTGTAGAAAAAGACCAGGAAAAGCTCCTGAGCGGATATAAAAGGAGAATCAGCGAACTCGGTAAATACATTTCAAGAATTAGAGATTCATGGAATCCAAACAAAAAGGCTCAATGTGCCTCGAAAAACGATGAAAAAGCTATCTGGCACGAATTGAGTAACGAAGATGCATTCCCCGAAGCTCCAGATGATAAGTTTTTCGTCCTTGTAATAGATGACCTCGACAGGCTGATTCCTGAGAAGGCGTTCGAGATGATTGAGCAGCTCAGGTTTTATTTTGATATTGATAAGACCCTGATTATTATGGGTATAAACGACATCGTCATAAACCGTCATGTGCTGGATAAATATTTCCACCATGTCTATGACCCTGGAAGCACGGAGAAAAATTTTCGATTTAAAAACGGAGAGAAATTTCTGGATAAAATTTTTGAGTGGACTTACGAGGTCCCCTTCTCTGACCTTAATGAGATTCATCTAAGGGGCATAAATAACGAATCTCCACAGCACAAAGACATTATCAAATCATTTTTATCATCCCTTCCAGAGCCATTGCCACATAGAAAGTGGATAAAGATTTTAAACAGAATTGAAGCGGGACTGAGGACAGAAGGGGATGTTAGAACAGTAATAGCAACATCTGTGCTGCTTGAACTCTTTCCAGAATTTGAGCTCAATAATAGAAGACACCCCAACGTGCTCCCGGAGATTCTAAAGATGAAGATAGAAGATATCCATAAGATACTTGACTCAGAAGATAGAGATAACTTAAACTGGATTATGATAAAAACCCTACAAAGCGACACAACTTACAATGAATTTCCACTGAGTGTGCTTGAAAAGGTCCTGAAACTTTTGAAAGAGGAAGTTTGATGATATGAAAAGGTTGACTTACAACGAATACCTCAAATCCGGACACAAGCTGCTTCTAAACGAGGAGGGCCAGAGATCAGTTTTCGAATTTCTCAAAGAAAATCTAAAAAGGGACGACGATAAATCCATCTGGGCCTTGAAAACTTTTGTATCTTTTATCGAAGGTAAATACGCACTTATAAACATCCCTGACTTTCCCGATTTCTTTGAACTAAAAGAGAAATGGGGAGAGATAAAGAAAGAGGCAGAGAACTGCCTCAGGAATAATTTTAACCAGGTTAAAAACCTCTCTGTCAGAGTAAATGACCCTGCGGACCTCGAAGATGTGCTCTATGCGCTTATCAAATACACTGCAAAATTGAAGCCAGACACTGAATCATTCACAGACATTTATATCCTCCTTGCCTACAACCTTGTAAGAAACGAGGAGTTAGGAAGTGAGGATGTAGAAACACTGATAATCAAAGGTTTTTTCCGATACAATGCAGCAAATTTCGTGGAATACATAAGGGGGGGTTTAAACGAAAAAATAGAAGAGCTTGAGCCCAGATTTCCTTTTTATAGTTCCCTAAAAGAGATATATTTCGAGATGATAGAGGAGGGCATCTCTATCTTTAGAACGAGGACGTTACTTGTGAAGTTTTTCCTGCCATTACTTTTTACCGATGACCTCATATATGCCGTTTTATCCCATAAGCAGGCACATCGAGTGGATGAATTATTGGAGAAGAAGACTGCGGGTTTCGATGTCCTCAAGCAGGTTTACACTAAAAATAATCTCTCAAAATTCACAAAATTTATTGAAGAAAGGATAGCAAAATTTGGCATTCCTGAGAAAGAGCTTCTAACAAGAATTGAATATTATCTGAGCAAAAAGCTCGAGACTATCGAGAAATTTATGGGAGATGACCCATCAAAGGCCCGGGAAAATATATCTCAGACGGGCACATTGAAAAACTTAAGCACTCTTGAAGACAAAAATTTAAAAAATCTACGCTCACCCAAACTTTACAACAGCCAGTAAGATTTCCTTTCCCCTGTAAAATTTGGATGTGGGATATTATAATTTCCAACGTGACGAAAAATTTACTAATTTGGTCAGGAATTATTCTCACTATGGCTGCATGTGATATGTTTAAGCTCAGAACAAGGGAAAACCCTGCAAACTCACCGGGCTGGACACTGCCAGACTCTGCACAGGTGGTGATAAGCAACCTGAGAAACTCCTTTCAGGACCTCAATATCGTCAACTACTCTAATAACTTTGACGACCAGTTAACATTTATCCCTGACTCTGTAACCTACAGCAGGAATCCAGACCTATTTAATAACTGGGATAAGGATGTGGAAGTGCAAACAGCCACCCTGATGTTTTCTCAGATCAGATCAAATCCGGAGGTGGATATCACCATTACAAATGCTGACACATCAGGAGATACTGTAAATCTATTCTGCAACTATTACATCAGTTTAAATCTTCAGAACGGTGAGGCCCTTCAGGTTGCTGGAAAATCCCTTTTTGAAACAATCTTAAGAGACGATGGACTTTACTATCTTTTAAAATGGACCGACTTTTTACCAGATACGGTTGTCCCAGGAAGCATAACCTGGAGTGAACTCAAAGGAAGATTCAAACAATAGGAGGTAGAAAACTATGCCAACAAGAGAGGAAGTAATTAATGTTCTAAAAGAAATTTATGACCCGGAAATACCGGTTAATATCTGGGACCTTGGGCTCATCTATGGAATTGAAATAGATGATGGGAAGATCAACATCAGGATGACGCTCACTGCTCCCGGATGCCCGCTTGCCAACGTTCTCGCATACAACGTGGAGGAAAAGCTCAAGGAGCTGCCGGGTGTGGAGGAAGTGAATGTCAAACTCGTCTGGGACCCCCCGTGGTCAGTTGACAGAATCACCGAAGAGGGCAAGAAGATTCTAAGGTCTTACGGCTATCAGATTTAATGAGATACCGTGGTGTTGGTAGCTTCGCATCTGCTACTCTTGTCTCCCGAATCCTGGGCCTGATACGGGAGAGCACCATTGCCTACATTTTAGGGGCAAGCAATCTATCCGATGCCTTTTATGTGGCGTTTAGAATTCCAAACCTGCTCAGGGATATATTTGCAGAAAATGCCGTTCAATCAGCTCTGATTCCCACTTATTTCAAGGCAAAGGAAAACGGGAGGGGGGAAGAGTTTTTGGGGGCAACTCTTCTCTTTACCCTCGGCTCAACCTTACTCTTCACCATTCTTGGAATTATCTTTGCCAATCTCATAGTGACTCTATTTGCCTACGGATTCCGCTCAGACCCTTTTAAATTTCAGCTCACGGTAAAACTTACAAAAATTACCTTTCCCTACCTCTGGTTAATATCGTTTGCAGCTTTTCTTGGGGGTGTCCTCAATATTTATCGTAAATTTTTCGTCCCGGCCCTCGCACCTTCCATGTTTAATTTAGGTGTCATTGTGACGGCAATTGTGGGATACAAAATAACCGGAAGTCCCCTCAGGGCCCTATTTTTCGTTGGTGCCGGTGTGCTTGTAGGTGGTGGGTTGCATGCGCTATTCGAGGTCCCTTTTGTCTTGAGGGAACGGGTTAAAATCAGATTTCGTGGCTTCAAAATCCCCGAGTTTAATTCATTCCTTAAGCTGCTCACACCGGTGTTTTTGAATACAGGATTTACCCGGCTCACTCTTTTTGTGAATACTTTTATAGCCTCTTTTTTGCGCGGGGGTTCTATATCTTATCTGAACTTTGCCTTCAGGATAATGCAGTTGCCCATCGGGCTCTTTGGGGTGGGGGTTTCAACCGTTGTTAATCCAGATCTCTCTGAGAAGATTGCAAAAAATGAGGACCCGTCGAGGGAGATAATGGAAGGGGTGAGGCTTTCCCTGCTCCTGACGCTCCCATTTCTTGCGATCTTTATTGCAGATGCGAAAGGGATTATCAGCATCATTTATCAAAGGGGGCATTTCGGGACTATGGCACTTGAAAATACATCGCTTGCCCTGATTTTTTACTCCTTTGCCATCGTTCCAAACTCCATATCAAAGATTTTTCTCTCTTTTTTCTTTGCAAGAAACAACGCATCCATACCCAATCGTGTATTTGCCATAGGGACTGCTGTTAACATTATCTTTTCCGTGATTTTAGCGTTATTAATTGGCTTTTCCGGCCTTGCTCTTGCAACTTCCATTGGCTCTCTCACCCAGCTTGGATTGCTCTTTATGTATGCAAATCCCATGATAAGCAAAGAGCGTGAGGATTATCTGGTGATGGCCAAAATTTTCGTGGTAAATCTTGCGCTTTTCTTCCTCTTTCTTCCCGTAATAAAAGGACTTAGATGGGATGTGATAATAGATTCTGCTGTCTTTTCTGTGGTCTATATACCGATTTTAATGGCCCTTAGGGTGCCAGAGGCCAGGAAGATTTTGCACATCATCTCTACACTAAAATCCACATCCTGAGCTGTGGAATGGAAGTCAACTCACCTCCTTGATTTCAAAATGAGTTTCAGGTGGTAACTGAACATAGATTGTTGTGGAATCTTTACCGAAGGTCGAGAGTGTATTTTCAGGCAGTCAAAGTGCTGATATTGTCTTTAGATCAGTGATGTGGTGCCTTTCAGGGGTGAGGCATGTAAAATTTCAAGATGGGGATTTGTTTAAAAATGTGACGCATCTCGCAAAAAGATAGGAACAGGAATAAGGCTTTCTGCTGTTTTGAGAATTTATTCTCTACCACAATCTTCTTGTGAAAGATTGAGGAATCTAATTTTTTAGCGAAAGGTTTGGAGATGTAGCTCCACCTCTCCGTTCTCCACAAAAATTTACGCAGGTGAAGATGATTTGGATAGGTGTGGATTCAGTCTCCTATGGAGGTATCGGATGTGCCTTGTTTTGTGATTTAAAAACCTAAAAAAGATGAAGAGGTGCGGGGGCCCCGAAGGGGCCCCCGCACCTCTTCATCAAAACCACTTAAATTTCCTCAGTCAAGCTTTATGGGCATCAGGAGATAGAGCAACTCCTCTCCCTCTTCAAAGCCCACAGGCTCAATCTTTATGGCCGTTGAAGCATTGTAGATACTTATCTTGACCTGCTCTGAATCCAACTTTCTTATAATTTCAAGAAGATACTGCACATTGAAGGCAAGCTCCATAGGCTCACCGGTAAATTCTGCAGGTACAGTTTCTTCACCCTCACCGACATCTGGTGAAGAAGCTTTCATCCTTAGACCCTGAGGAGAGAAATAAATATTCAAAAGATAAGTTGGGCCTGAGGTAAAAAGAGACAGTCTTTTCAGGGTGCTCAGGAGTTCATCTCTTGGCAAAACCGCCACATTATCAGATTCTCCTGGAATAATGTCATCATAAGGAGGATATGGGCCCTCAATCTGCCTCGTAATCAAAAAGGAATCTTTGAAAAACAGGCCCATTGAGTCCTTTGAAAATCTGATATTTGCTGTCTCTTCGTCTTTGGACTTCAAGTATTCAAAGGTATGTCTTGGGACTATTGCCTGTGTCTGAATATTGAGATCAATGGACTTCTTCCAGAGACCGAGTTTGTGAGAATCAGTGGCGACAAGCCGAACTTCATTTTCCCTCAAGTCGAGCAGTATACCTGTAAGGAAAGCTCTTGCATCCTCTCTTGCGGCGCAGAAAGAAACATAGTTACTTCCTCGGATCAAAGCTTCAGTTGGAAGAGTTATGCCATCATCACCTTCAAAGGTTTTAAACGTAGGGAAATCTTCAGGGTCCAGCCCGGCGAGTGTGAACACACCCTTTTCCGTGCTCATTCTCGTCGCACCTGAGGTGTGCTCGAAAGTGATCGTCATCGGTGGTAAGGTTTGAACCATGTTCAAAATAAGCTTACCGGGAAGGGTAAAAGCACCATCCTCGGCATCGAATACGGGAAGCCAGCTTCTGATTGAGAAATCAAGATTCGTGGCGGAGAGATACAGTGTGCTGTCTTTTACCTCAAAAAGGATGTTATTGAGAATTGGCAGTGTGGTTCTGAGAGGCAGTGCTTTGGCGACTTCTGTCAAAGCTCTCTCAAAAAGCATTTTGTCCACGACAAATTTCATATCAAATTCCTCCACAATAGTCTTTTAAAAATAAACTTGAAGTTGTAGTAATAGGCTGTTGAGAAATTGGAAATGTCCTTTTGGTACTCTGACTTATCGCGTGTGGAAATCCTGTGAAATTCATTTCTCACCAAACAGGAGATCCATCACTGTGTTTATGTTTTCCTTGAATTCCGGGTCTGTGTAAAACAGGAATTTGCCCTGCTCAAAGCTGTGGATAATTGTCGAGTGATCTCTTCCTCCGAGTGCACGTCCGAGTTTTTTGTATGGAACATTGAGTTTTACCCTGGCAACGTAAACGAGTGCGTGTCTCGCCCGCATGACAGCTGCTTTTCTTGTTTTTCCAACGATTAATTCCTTTGGTACATTGAATACGTCTGAGACCACTTTCAGTAATTCATCTATCTCAACAATGCTTTCATCGTTGTTAAAAGTCTTCAAGAGATCCACGAGAAAGTGACGTGTGATCTCGCGATTGTCAAACTCCTGCTTTGCCTTTAGAGCATTTATGATGCCTTCGAGGTCTCTGATGCTTTTAATGGGCTTGTAAGCAATATAGTCCACATGCTCTTCTCTGAGCAGGATATTTTCCTTTTCAATCCGTTCCTTAATGTATTTTTTTCTGAGCTCAAAGTCTACGGGCTTTATCTCGGCAACAAGACCTGACCTCATCCTTGTTCTGATTCTGTCGTCAAGGGAATCAATCTCCTCTGGACTTCTATCAGCTGCCATGACCACCTGTTTGTTGGACCTCATAAGTGAATCTATGGTGTGAAATATCTCCTCCTGAATCATCGGCTTTGAGTTTAAAAACTGGATTTCATCAATCAAAAGTATGTCAATGTCTCGAATCTGGGCTTTGAATTTGATCATAGTCTTGGTTTTTATAGCATTTATCATCTTGTTGAGGAATTCCTCGGCGGTCAGGTAAAGGATTTTGTAATCGGTTCGGGAATTGACCACGATGTAATTTCCAATTGCATGCAGTAAGTGGGTTTTACCGACACCTGAAGGGCCATAGATGTAAAGAGGATTAAACTTTCTCACAGGATTTTTAGCTACCTCAAGGGAGCTTTTGTAAGCGAACTCGTTTGGAGGTCCCACAACGAAGTTATTAAAGGTCAGGTGCTTCAGGAGTCTGAACTTTTTGAACTTATCGCCGGAGACGGGGTTCTCGTTGTTTTTATCAGACATAATTTCTTCACCTTCCTGGAGAGTGAAGTTTACAGAAACTTTATCATCACTAACAAGCTCCACAGCCTTCTTTACTTTGTCAAGGTAATGATGCTCCACCCATTCTATGTAAAATTCATTGGGCGCCCCCAGATATAGGGTATCATCCATCAAGCCAAGGGGCTGGAGATCTGAGAACCAGGCCCTGAAAGCCTTGTCCCCAACTAATTCTTTTAGTATTTTTGAGGCATTTTGCCAGATTTCAGTAGCTCTATCCAGCTCACTTAAACTTCTTGTCATAAACGAAACCTCCTTTTTTCAACATAGGTGTGGAAAACCTGATTGAGGGGTCTAACAAAGAATTTGTGAAAAAGCTCAATAAATCATGCATTTCAACCTCCCA
>JALXCE010000041.1 GCA_026991055.1 Caldifarciminota bacterium
AGATAGCCTGTGTCCGCTGTGTAAGTTGTAAGATCGTAAAAGGATGCCACAACATAGATTTTCCCGTTGAAAAATGTTATTCCCGCAGGAGCTATTCCTGCATCAGCAGAGTCAACAATCGCTCCTGAGGAATTTAGCTTGTAAACCCTGTTGTACGTGTAAGAAGTTACATAAAAGTTTGAACCATCCCAGGCAATGTCCCATGGATTAGATCCCTGAGGCATCACAAAGCTATCGACTACAGTATTCATGTGATAATCGATCTTCTGGATGGTCGGTGTTCCCTGAAAACCAGAGTTCACAAGATAGAGGTAATCTCCGAATTTTTTGAGGGAGTTGGGCGTATTCCCTGTCACAATAACATTTGTGTCCAGTGAATCCGTTTCAACGTTGAATATATCTATGGTTTCTGAGCCACCGTTTACGATGTAAACAGCTTTATTTACCTTGACTGGTGGCGGTGTAGTTTCCTTTGTACATGATGTTGCCACGGCAAGCACAATTACCATCAATGCAAGTACTCTCTTCATTTTACTCCTCCTTTTAGAATTTGGTGGTTATTTTTACCCTCCATTCCCTTCCCGGCGCCGGGTATCCTCTAACGAGGGTGTAATACTTATTGGTTAAATTTGTGATGCTAAATTCAAGAGTGTTTGCCCTTGCAGGAATCTTTATCCCAAGATTTACGATTGTAAAAGGTTTGAGCACCTTGGGACCACTCAACCTCTCATAACGCTCCCCCTCGTGATTTATAGTGATGTATAAAAAGCCGCTCCCAAACGATAGATTCCAGGAATTTAGCGGGTAATAGATAAGATTAACAGGTGAGTAAATTCTGTCTAAATACTCAAAGGAAAATTTTGCGAAGTATTGGCGGAATTTAAGATTGATTCCACCATCTATGCCGTAAATGGAAACGTTTTGAAGGTTTAAAGGAGACCATTTGCCGCTGGCTCCCGGTGCCCACTTAATGAGGTCGCGGTAGTTTCTCCAGAACCTTGTTAAGAAGATTCTCAAGAACTTGAACTCCCGTCTGAATCCCACCTCATACTCCTTCAAATATTCGGGTTTTAGGTCTGGATTCCCAACAGCATAGGGTGTGGATGGCCAGTAGAGGTCGTTGTAGGTGGGCAGTCTATACCCGGTAGAGTATGAGACGTATAGCCCGGCTTTGCTTGAAATTCCCATAAAAATGGATGGGTTTAAACGGCGAGATTTAAACCAGTAATCTGACGAGACGGAGAAAAACGGGTAAAAGAAATTCTGGAGACCCGAGAAATTCAGGGATGCAGAAATGGAAGAACGTTCGTGCGTTCCAACGCTGGATGATTTTATGCCTTCACGGGAAAGTGTGAAATTTGCAAACTGGAAGGGTGTGTATTTCAAATGGATAGAGTATGTATTGCTGGTGCTACTTTCCCTGAATTCAGGGGCATATACGAAGTTTTCCTTTGTAAAATCCAGATGAAGTTTTTTGTAGCTCAATTTGCCAAAAATCAGATTTTCTCTGATGGAATCATGGGTTGTTGTGAATCCTCCCGGAATTATGGGCACACCACGTTTTGAATCATCTATGGCAAGGAAGAGGTCGAAATTTTCTGAGCCTAAACGGAAAAATGAGAATAGGTTCTCTCTTCCTGCGTTGGTGATTCTTGTTTTTATTTGAGGTATCGACAGAACATCTTGTGTCTTTTCGAATGAGAAGCCCAATCTTGTGAAGTATTTTCCTTTAATGAGAGCACCTTCGATCAGTGAAGCTGAGAAATATCCATCAGGACCGGCGCCTATCTTTAGAAAATTTGATGGAGATGGGAGAGAGATATTAATGAGACCTGCCATGGAGTTGTAACCGTAGTATGAGGAGTTGCCGGTGAGAAGAACCTCTGTTCTGCCGATCATATCGGATGGAATGACGCTGAAATCAAAATAGCCGTTTTGTGGGTTTTTAACGGGGATGCCTTCAAAGAGGACCTTGATTTCTTCCATTCCGGAGCCGCGGATTGAGACACCAGTCAAATTCACGTAGTTTCGGGGGGATAGGCCTGGAATGGCCATAAAATCGATTTCGGGCTTAAATTCTGGGGTATCTATCGAATAGGTCATTGGGAAGTATTTTTTTACAATATCAGGCCTCTTTCCCTTCACATAGATGGGTGAAAGGATGTAGGTTGAATCAGCAAGTATTAAAGCAAGAAAAAGTGCAAACATATCCGATCCTCAAAAAGGACCGGCCTCAAGGGGGATGGTAGGAATGAAATCCTGCCTGCCTCAGACCCCCGGAGGCGGCCGTGTTTGTGTTTCTGGAGTAGGTCTCCCGGCTCGCAGGCACCGGCTTACGCCGGTCAGGTTATCGAGCCTTCCCGGATGGAGAGCTCATCACCCTTCCATCCAGTGGCTGACTAATGCCTTTGATAACCCTTAACCTGCACACGGTAGCGGGGACTGCCCAGGATTCTCACCTGGTTCCCTGGACTCCAGAAACATTTCAAAAAGCGTAACGAAATTATAAAAACCACTAACAGAAAAATCAACAGG
>JALXCE010000042.1 GCA_026991055.1 Caldifarciminota bacterium
TAAGCTTGTTATGACCCATACTAAAGGTCGGCAGATGACACCGGACGAAGATCTCCTTCCTGCCATGTGTCCCAATTCTCCTGAATTTTTAGAATACATGGAAAAATGGATTGATATGGCAGCCGAGGCGGGTGCCGAGTACGTATTCTGGGATGAACCCCACTTTTATATGAAGGAAGGTTGCTACTGCGATTACTGTATCATCAAGTTTGACGATACTATCGGTGGCAATATATTTCTTGCAGATGAGAAAGTGCGTCGGGAATTCTTCGAGGATAGCCTCGTGGAGCTTATTCAAAAGGTGGCTAAAATGGCACATGACAAGGGACTAAAAAACGCGCTTTGTCTCTTGCCTCATGGTGATGAGGAATACTGGGAGAAATTCTACAGGATTGAAGAGTTAGATGTGGTGGGAACTGACCCCTACTGGAGAGGAATGACAGACGAGGCTTTCAAAGAATACTACAGGAAATTTGCCGAGAGAATTGTTCGTCTTGGTGAGAAGTACGGAAAAGAGCCTCAGATATGGATTCAGGCTTTTGCTGTGAAGAGTGGGGAGGAGTGGAGAATAAAGTTTGCCGTTGAAGAAGCGCTAAAAATGGGAATCAAAAACTTTGCAAGCTGGAGCTTCAAGGGTACGCCAAACATGTCCAAGATCAGGAGTGATAATCCCGAGCTCGTCTGGAAACCTACATCGAAGCCTTTCAATGATTTGTGGTGCAGTTCTAACAGGGGGGAGGTCCAGTCGGTTTGGCAGAGATAAGTGCCGGGAGACCTTTAAGGGCAAAAAGCTGGTAGAAATTGCCTTTGAAAAGCTCTCAGCCGTAGTAGATGAGGTCTATGTGGTTGGTAAAGATTATGGAATCGGGAAGCATGTGGAGGATGTGTTTGAATACCTCGGACCTCTCAATGCTCTTTATTCATTTTTTACTAAGGTGAGCGAAGCCCGGGGAGTAATGGTTCTCCCATGTGACATGCCCCTTGTTCCTGTAGAGTTGCTCAAATTCGTTAGAGACGTTTCTGGTGACTATGACATAGTTGTGCCCCAAAACAAAGGCTTTTTCGAGCCTCTCGTGGGGTATTACAGAAGAACCACCCTGACGAGGATTAAGTACCTGATTGATCAGCAGAATCTGGCCATGAAAAACCTCATCCTTTCCCCGGATTTCAGGGTCAGAATAATTAATGAATCCGAATTAAAAAAATTCGGTAACCCCAGCCGATTTTTCCTCAACATAAATTATCCTGAGGACATGGAGAGGATTTGACAACAGCTTAAAAATGCTGCCTGGAGATATTCCCAGTC
This sequence comes from Caldifarciminota bacterium, assembly GCA_026991055.1. Taxonomy (GTDB): domain Bacteria; phylum Hydrothermota; class Hydrothermia; order B15-G9; family WFZT01; genus WFZT01. The sequence continues at coordinate 1,307 of JALXCE010000042.1, forward strand.
TCTGTGAAGGTGTCCACACCTCCAGCCTAAATTTGTATAGAGACGGAATGCCCCCTCCCTCGATCCCTCCCCACAGGCTTTGCCTGTAGGGGAGGGAAGTGTTTTGGGGGTTGCGGGGAGGATCGAGATGAGGGGCCCATATTGAAAAATTTCGACAAATATCCATAAATCCCCCTCTCCCACGGAGTGGGAGAGGGTAGGGGAGAGGGCTACATCTTGAATTTTTTATCAAGATGTAAAATCTGCCTGCTCTAATATGCGAGATTGTGGTAAAATGTCCAAATATTGCTGTCGCAGCCAAATTCTGGATTCCTTGAACACACTTAACCTCTGTTGAACGGTTTGGGGCGTTGAATTATACTTTGCGTGGGATATTTTACAAGGAGGCTTAAAAATGAAAGCAGTTATGAAAACAAAGCCGGGGCCGGGCCTCGAAATTGTTGATGCACCTATTCCCGAGGTGGGTCCCCACGATGTGCTCATTAAAGTCATTAAAAATAGTATCTGCGGCACAGATGTTCACATTTATACATGGGATGAGTGGGCCGCATCGAGAATTAAACCCCCAATTATCTTTGGACACGAATTTGTGGGGGAAGTAGTTGAGGTTGGAAAAGAGGTGAGGTCTATTAATCCCGGGGACTATGTTTCAGCCGAAACCCACATCTTTTGTGGACATTGCTATCTTTGCAGGACAGGGCAGGCACATATATGCTCAAACGTAAAAATCCTTGGTGTAGACGTAAACGGTGCATTTGCCGAATACGTGAAGGTTCCCGAGCAGAATGTGTGGAAAACCGACCCGTCGATACCACCTGAGATTGCATCTTTGCAAGAGCCTTTTGGAAATGCTGTCTACACTGCTCTTGTTGAGGACATCACTGCGAAAACGGTTGCAATCTTCGGTGGTGGACCTATTGGGCTGATGGCCGTCGGCGTTGCAAGAGCCTCCGGCGCAGATAGAATTTTTCTCATTGAACCCCATTCCTTCAGACTCTCACTCGGTGAAAAGATGGGAGCGGATAGGCTCATTAATCCAGAGAAAGATAACCCTATAGAGGTGATTCTCGACGAAACAGATGGTCTCGGTGTGGATGTGGTTCTTGAGATGTCAGGGGCAGAGCCTGCAATTCAGCAGATGTTCAAGGTTATCAGAAATGGAGGCAGAATCTCCATGCTTGGGATACCCAAAAAGAAAATTGCCGTAGATTTTGCAGAGGACATAATTTTCAAGGGAATTCGCATCTATGGAATTACAGGCAGAAAAATCTTTGAAACCTGGTACCAGACGACAAGTTTCCTCGCCACAGGTAAGGTTGACCTGACGCCTATCATCACCCATCAACTCAAGATAGACGAGATAGAGAAGGGAATGGACCTTCTCATTAAAAAAGAAGCAGCCAAGATAGTGATGAGTTTTTGATTCAGGTTATTGGGGATTTTCGCTGAAAAAACAAAGATAGAAACCTTTTCCCGGTATTCTTTTGCAAAGGGGGAAAATCGATTTTTTCTTGAAAATTCACCAGCATACTCATAATTTGGAGAGAAAGAAAAATGTAGCGTGAATTTTTAACGGGAGAGCTTCGAATACTCCTCTCCGCTATAAGCTTGTTCGAGAGATTCTGAATCACAGAAATTGCCCCTCCTTCCTTTGGAATGAGGGGGAGAGTAGAATGGAAAAAAGATGAGTCTGAAATTTTGCTGATCATAATTTACCCATTTCACCCCGACCCTCCCTTCCGAAGGGAGGGAGGGAGTTTTGCTACTTGTTATGTTCAAACTGCAAAATCTTGAATTTCTTAATTTTTAACTTGGCCTTTCTACTCACTTCACGTACACTGCACAAAAGGATGAACATAGGTAATATTTTCGAACAGGTTCACCACCTTCTTGATAAGGAGTCTATACGGTATTAAAATCCACGCATGTTTATAATCGGCTTGATGTCTGGGACTTCCGCGGATGGTGTTGATGCTGCATTGGTAGAGGTGAAAAAGGGGAAATTTACTCTGATCAAACACCATTTTAGGCCTTATACATACGAAATAAGGAAAATGATACTCGATGCCATGGATGATGAGACATCGTCAGTTTCATTGATTTGCCAGCTAAATTTTATCCTTGGTGAGGAGTTCGCACAGACTGCCCGGGAGATTTCAGAGTTGACCCGCATCAAGCCCGACCTCGTTGCCTCTCATGGTCAGACCATCTACCATATCCCGAGACCTGATTCCAAAAGGGGCTGGCATACCCGCTCCACTTTGCAGATTGGTGAGGCAGCCGTAATTGCGGAAAAATTTGGGGCTCCCGTGATCTCCGATTTCAGGGTAAGGGATGTGGCGGCAGGTGGTGAAGGGGCTCCGCTTGTTCCATTTGCCGATTTTATTCTTTTCAAACACCCTGAAAAGTCACGCTCAATTCATAATATTGGTGGAATCTCAAATCTGACTTACATCCCAAAAAATGCGGAAAAGGAAGAGGTTATCGCATTCGATACCGGCCCGGGAAATGCACTCATTGACCTGGTTGTTCAAGAAAATTTCAAAATGCCCTACGACAGAAACGGAGAGATAGCAGCATCCGGTAGAGTTCATCACGAAGTGGTTGAAAAGCTCCTGCGTCATCCATACTTTGAGATGCCACCTCCAAAGTCCACGGGACGTGAGGTTTTCAATAGAGATTTTATTTCCTGGATTAAGCTACCACCCCGAGACCTCGTTGCCACTCTGACATACTTTACTGCTAAAAGCATTGCCCTCTCTTATGAGAAATTTATCCGGCCTCACGGTCTGGATGAAATTCTGGTCGCAGGTGGTGGGGCATACAACAAAACCCTGATGAATTGGCTCAAAATGCTCCTTAAAGAGGTCAAAGTGCTGACTTTCGAAGAAGCCGGGCTAAATTCAAAGGCACGTGAGGCTATGGCCTTTGCTGTTCTTGGCTACTTTGCTTTTAAGAAAATTCCCAACAATCTGCCGCAGGTAACGGGCGCTGCCCACCCCGTAATTATGGGAAAGCTAACCCTACCCTGAGCGATTCACAATGTGGATTGCCCTGCCGTGGATAAATTCAGCCGCTTCCATTATCGCCTCTGAAATTGTTGGATGTGGATGTATGGTGAATCCCACATCAAACGATGTCGCATCCATCTCAATGGCAAATGCAAGCTCGCTTATTAGCTCACCTGCATGGGGTGCAACTATCCCTGCTCCAAGAATAGTATCAGTACCCATGTCCACAATTATTTTTACAAATCCGTCATACTCCATCATTCCGATTGCCCTTCCATTGGCTGCAAGGGGGAAACGGCCCACAACTATACCAAATCCACGACTCCTTGCTTCCCTCTCTGATAAACCAACGGTCGCGATCTCCGGCATTGTATAAACCACACCTGGGATGACCCTATTCACAAACGATGAATCTTCTCCAGCAGCTTTTTCTGCCGCAATTATCCCTTCCCTGTGTGCCTTATGGGCAAGCATGGGCATTCTTGCTACATCACCAATGGCAAAGATTCCCGGAACATTGGTCTCCATGGCCTCGTTGACTTTAATGAATCCACGCTCATCTGTTTCGATTCCGGCAGTTTCAAGACCTAAGTTTTGTGAGTTTGGCCTTCTACCCACGGAGAGGAGAATTTTATCCACCTCAAATGTCTTTTCCTCTCCCTTTATCAGGGCTTTTACACGAACAGGTCCTGTACCCTCGTATCCTATGGCCTTCGAGGAAGTGTAAATTTCTACACCCATTGCTTTGAGTTTTTTCTCAACTACTTTTACGAGGTCCCGGTCAATCCCCGGCAGTATTTGCTCCATGAGCTCGACCACGATAACTTTTGTCCCAAGTCTTGAATAGATTGTTGCAACCTCAAGGCCAATGACTCCACCACCGATTACAAACATCCTCTCAGGGATTTCACGAACATTCAGGGCCTCACTGGATGAAATTACGGGACCACCAAATTTGAAGCCGGGAATTTCGATGGGACTCGAGCCTGTTGCAATTATCGCGTTTCTGAATTTAATCTCCTCGTCATTCACAATAATGCGGTCTCTACCTATAAATCTTGCCTCACCATTTATCCACTCAACTCCGTTGTGTTTAAATAGAAATTCAACCCCTTTTACCAGTCTATCAACCACAGTGGACTTCCAGGAATTTAGCTTTTCAACGTCCACTCTTGGCTCTTCAAAATATATTCCGGCATTGCGGAATTTTCTGGCCATGTGTATGGTTTCAGTGGCACTAAGAAGTGCTTTAGTGGGGATACATCCTTCATTGAGGCAGACACCACCGAGACGTTTTTTTTCAATGACAAAAACCTCTCGCATTAGCTGGCCGAGTCTGATGCCAGCAACGTACCCACCGGGTCCTCCACCAATAACAACATTCTCAACTTCAATCATAATTCCTCTCCTTTTTCAAAAATTTTAACGCACTTAATTATACAACTAAGTTGGGGGCTCAAACTATCGAAATAGAAAAAGTCCATTGGAAAGGGGCAACTTTTCTGATTTTTCTTAAGCGGAATGCCCCCTCCCTTCACCCTCCCCCGCGCGAAGCGCGGGGGAGGGAAGGTGCTGCGTGCTTCCAGCCCACAAGCTTCGCTTGTTAGGAAGTGGTGGTGCGTGCGCCACATTGTGTGTGTTTACTTCCACAAGATTTTCCTCTCCCCGCGTATAAATACTTACGGGGAGAGGAATGAGGTGGGGGGGTAACATCTTAAAATACTGCCAGGCGGAATGCCGTCTCTATAAATCTTTTACTATTTTCTATACAAGTGAAGGAAAGGATGTTTGCCAGTATTAGCTGGCGCTGGTGATTCGATAAATCTCTAACTTTAAACTCAGAGCTCGTTAGAGAAAGGCTAATCGTTTGTGCCCACATCCCATGCAATCTCTCCCCTTCACTTGCCTCTTACAAGACATTAAAATAGTGCCAATGTTTAAGAGAGTTCTTGTTGCCAATCGAGGTGAAATTGCAGTCAGAATTATTTACGCTCTGAAAGAGCTGGGAATTGAATCTGTTACAGTTTATTCTGAAGCAGATAAGGATGCCCTTCACGTTCAGCTCGCAGATTATGCTATCTGCATTGGCCCACCACAGCCCAAGCAGAGTTACCTTAATTTCACGAACATCATCAGTGCAGCTATCGCTACGGGTTCAGAGGCAATTCATCCTGGTTATGGTTTCCTTGCCGAGAATCCTGAATTTGCCGAGGCGGTTGAGGCAAGCGGCCTCAAATTCATCGGGCCCACCTCTGAAACCATCAGGCTCATGGGAGACAAGATTGAAGCAAAAAAGATCATGAAAGAGGCCGGGGTGCCTGTTTTGCCCGGTACAGATGAAGCCATCAGTGATTACAATCAAGCTGTTGAGGTCGTCAGAGAGATAGGATTTCCAGTGATAATTAAGGCCGCCGCAGGAGGCGGCGGCCGTGGCATGCGCGTCGTCCACAATGAGGATGAGTTAGAAAATGCCTTCCAGCTCGCGCGATCAGAGGCAGAGGCCGCATTCAACGACCCACGTGTTTATATCGAAAAATACATTGCAAGACCCCGTCATATCGAGATTCAGATACTGGCAGACGAGCATGGCAATGCAATTCATCTTGGTGAAAGGGAGTGCTCCATCCAGAGGAGGCACCAGAAGTTGATTGAAGAATCCCCATCTCCGGTAGTTGATGAAAAAATTCGAGAAAGAATGGGAGAAATCGCTGTAAAAGGCGTTAAAAAGATCAATTACCATTCTGCCGGCACCCTCGAATTTCTCATGGATGAGGATGGAAACTTTTACTTTATGGAGATGAACACACGAATTCAGGTTGAGCATCCGGTGACAGAGATGGTGACAGGACTCGACCTTGTAAAAAGGCAGATACTGATAGCGGCTGGTGAGAAGCTTGAGCTCAAACAGGAAGATATTGAGATAAAGGGCCATGCCATTGAAACTCGAATAAATGCCGAAGACCCGGATAGGGGATTCAGACCATCACCGGGCAAGATCGAGCTTCTACACTTCCCCGGCGGTCCAGGAGTGAGGGTTGACTCCTACGTTTACCAGGGATACACCATTCCACCCTACTACGATTCTCTTATCGGGAAACTCATCGTAAAAGGTATGGACCGCGAGGAGGCGGTTTCCCGTCTCAAACGAGCCCTTGAAGAAGTTGTTATCGAAGGAATTATTACCACAGTGCCGTTCTATCAGGAGTTAATTGAGCATCCGGATTTTGTATCCGGGAACATTGATACTGGATTTATAGAAAGATTCCTCAAAGAGAGGGGGTAAAATTGAAGACCCTCCTTGACCTCGCCTACAGAATCGGTGACATCATGGAGTTCTTTATCTCGATAATTGTGTCTTTCAAAGAGTTTGGAAAGATTTTGAAAAGGTTCCCTTATGATTTTTATTCACTGGGGGTTGGCTCGCTTCCCATCGTAGTTTTGACATCTGCATTCACCGGTATGGTGAGTTCTGTCCAGATCGCGTATCAGATCAGAGATTATGCGCCCCTTGACCTCCTCGGCGCAGGTGTATCCAAGATGGTAATGGTGGAGCTGGGGCCTGTGCTTACAGCTTTGGTGGTGGCCGGAAGGGTGGGAGCCGGCATCGCTGCTGAGCTTGGAACTATGAGGGTCACCGAGCAGATTGATGCACTCGAATTTATGGCAATTGATCCCATCAGGTTTCTTGTTACCCCAAAGATTCTCACCGGCCTGATTGCACTTCCCATTCTTACCATTTTTGCCGATTTTATTGCTATTCTTGGCGGCGCATTTGTCTCGAAGGTTGTCATGCAGGTGAATTACTCTGTGTTCTTTCAATGGATAAAAACCTTATTCGTGCCTCTTGATCTCTTTGGCGGACTGGCTAAATCGGTCGTTTTCGGTTTTTTAATCTCTTTTATAGGCTCTTACACAGGATTTTCCACCGGAGGTGGCGCTGTAGGAGTGGGTAAATCCACAACTAAAGCAGTGGTCTATTCATCCATTTTCATCCTCATTGCAGACTATTTCCTCGGTGTCTGGATATTTGGGAAATGATAAGGATTGTTGACCTTTATAAAAGTTTCAACGGTAAGCCTGTTCTTAAGGGTATCAATCTGGAAATCAGGGATGGGGAGACGCTTGTAATCCTCGGCATGAGCGGTACGGGTAAGTCTGTTTTATTGAAGCACATAATGAGACTGTTTAAACCCGAC
>JALXCE010000043.1 GCA_026991055.1 Caldifarciminota bacterium
GAAACCCTCTGTCCTGAAATGTCGTGAATTCTCTTTACATCTTTCATGATCATCTCCTACCCGCCCTACACTAATTTAGAAACAAGTAGGTGTCTCACTTACATTGACACAGAGGGAGTGGCCTTCTTATTTTGCTTTCAGGTACTTAAAAGAAACAGGGACATATTCTTTCATGATCCTCGTCGTCTTAACCATAACAAGTTATCGACTTCTGCATAATTTCGAGGTAGATAAGTCAAATGAGGTACTTAGAAACGTGGCAGTGTCGTTGAATTACAGCTACAGTGATTACAACGAAAAAAGCCCTTACGTGTACGGTTACCTAGGAGGTCAGTATCAATCCCTTACGGCTTTTCTTACCCTCCGCTTCTAGCTCTCTAAAATCCTTGTGAAGAGTGGGAAATTCATGTGAATTGCCCGCTTAATCATGGTTTTTAACGAAAAAATAAGGATGACTCGGCCTTGAAAGGCTCTCTCCGCTGGCTGTGTTTGCCATAGGCGGGCTCATGTTCTCAACCTTTCTGACCCTCATCTATGTGCCCATCTTCTACGACCTCTTTGACGGGGTCAGGCAGAGGGGCAGGATGTTTCTTGAAAGGAGGAGAAAGGAAGAATGAAAGGTGCCCCGCGCCCTGTTTGATCAGTAATTTATATATTTTCCGTTAACCTTTTTGGTCTTCCCATGTATGCTTTTTGCTGCCTCGTTTTTCTCATTAAAAGAAGCCCCTGTCTTTTTTATCGCACAGATTGTTCCATTATGGGCAGCAAATTTGATGACATCAGCCTTTTTTATTGACGAAAGTGATATACGATTTCCATGTCTTGAAAAGATTTTTGCGTCAGGTGCTATCCGGTATTCAGCGTCATTTATGATTATTGATCCGTTGTGAATGGAATATATTTTGCCCATGGTGACGAAATTTCCACATAGTGAGGCATCTTGAAAAGTGTCTTGCGCGTCACTACTCCGTGCAAACAGGGTATTATGGTTTAACAAGGTACAAAATATTATTAAAAGAATAAAAGTTGGAATCTTGAGGTTTATTTTGGCCATGAGTTACCTCCCTTACCATTCCTTCCAATATGAGAATCCACGGGTAGGTGCCCTTTCATCCTGACGGATAATTGTTCCCTGTGAGGTGCCAATTAGTTTCATTTCCTTGTCTGGACCTGAGTCTGTACCGTTACCACCACCCATGTCAGGAGGGAGCGCCAATATTTTGGGTGGATACATGATAAAATCCTTGTAAATAACGTTAGGATGTTCTCCTTGTGGACTGTTATCGGGTAAGAAAACGGGATTGTCTGTTTTACCACCCGAACAGGCGTCAATTTCGTAAAGGGCCGACTTGCCACCGCCTGAGCAGGGAGAGTTATCAGGTGCGAGTGTTATAAATATTCCCTTGCCTCCCCTTATCATAACGTCGTTGGTTAACCGTTCTCCAGGATCGAGACTTCCCAGGTTAAGGTACCATCCAACTGAGGCTTTGGTACTGTTGGTACCACCTGGATCTGGATTACTCCCTACACCATTCATGTCGGCAACAGTTAACCAGTGCATCTGATTGTTGCTAAGTTTGCCCACGTCGCCTATTTTGGTGACGTTTTGTTCTACCATTTCCACATTAGACAATGGAGAATTTGTAAGTGTTCCGGTTGAAGGGTCGAATGTACCCACATACTCAGAATCATCATTCATGTCTCCATAGTCCCACACTCCATAGAGGGTCTGAAGAGATGTATCCGTTTTATCTTCTTCTGAAAGGAATTTTCCTGTACCAAACAGGACCATGTAACCTTCCTTGGAACAGTGTTTCATTACATCAGGTTTCGCTGTTATGACTTGATTTTCAGCGGTGAATAATGGATGTGAATAAGAAAGGTGCCAGCCTGATTCACCGGTTAAATCAAACTTCCACATGTTGCCCTTAAGGTCTCCAGCATAAGCAAAATCGGCCTTGAAATCCCCGTTTATGTCCACTACAGCCGGAGTGGAAAGGCCATTACACCCGGTAACTCCCGTATCGATCTTGGTTACCACTGCTCCAGTGAATGCATCCAGTATGAAAAGAACTGCCGATCCATTGGGGCTGTTGTAACCGTTGCCAAAAATCACGACCCAGGGATGTTGTGACGAATTACTTCTTACTATGGCTGCCCTGCTGTAACTGAGACCAATATCATCATCATTGTAGTACTCCCACAACAAGACATTGTTGGCATTACTTTCTGTAATGGTTGCCGGGTCTGTGATGTCCAATGCGAAATATCCTCTTCCACCGGCGCCCAGTCCACCAACAAGTATGGTTTTGCTGCCCGTGTTAACAGCAGTAGGGGTGAGATCTACAAAGAATTTATGAGAGTAATGAAGCTGAGCCAACTCAGGAAGATTTGGATATACCATGCTTGGAATGTAGGCAAACTGTTCGTAGCCGGTATTCTTGTTAAAAGCATGGAGCATGCCGTCGTTTCCGCCTACATATATGTAATCGCCGAGCAGGGTTGGCGCAGAATGTACCAG
>JALXCE010000044.1 GCA_026991055.1 Caldifarciminota bacterium
TCCCCTATCTGCGACCTCGAGAGCAACCTGGACATCCTGCTCGACCATGAGAACCGTTTTTCCCATTTCTCTTATATCTTTAACCACATTTATTAAAACGTCAACGATTACTGGCGCAAGACCGAGAGAAAGCTCGTCAATTAGAAGAAGTTTGGGGTTAGACATGAGTGCTCTTCCAATAGCGCACATCTGCTGCTCACCACCGGACATATCGCCTGCAAGTTGCTTCTTCCTCTCCTTTAGCACAGGGAAGATTTTGTATACCCACTCGAGGTCTTTTTTGATATTCTCTTTGTCTTTTCTATGGAAGGCTCCCATGAGCAGATTTTCCTCAACTGTCATACCAGCGAAAAGATGCCTCCCTTCAGGGGCCATAGCTATCCCAAGCGATACCACCTTCTCGGCAGGTGTCCCGGTGATATCCTTTCCCTGATAGATGATTTTCCCGGAATAAGGTTTCAGAAGTCCAGTGATTGTTCTGAAAAATGTGGTTTTCCCTGCTCCGTTGGAGCCGACAAGGGCAACGATTTCACCTTCATTAACCTCAAGAGAAATGTCCCATAAAACCTGCATTTCACCATAGCCTGCGTTAAGGTTTTCCACCCTGAGTAGCTCCTTCATGCTGATTTCCTCCTTTTACTGTATCTTTCACCAAGATATGCCTTGATCACTTCCTCATTTTGAGCGATTTCTTCTGGAGTTCCTTCGGCTATTTTTGTTCCAAAGTGCATTACCATTATGCGATTGGAAAGTCCCATCACAGCCTTCATGATGTGCTCAATCATGATTACGGTGACACCTTTCTTGTTGATGTCCCTTACAAGATTCATGATTTTTTCCATCTCAGCAGGATTCAACCCCGCCATCACCTCATCTAGGAGCAACACCTCAGGCTCGAGTGCGAGTGCCCTTGCGAGCTCGATTCTCTTTAACTGTGCAAGATTCAGGTGATCAACAAGCTCATCCTTCTTTTCAGCAAGACCGACGAGTTCGACAATCTCTTCTGCCCTCTCTTTTGCCTCATTGAACTTCGAATAATTTCCGTGTCCAAAAAATGCTCCTACCATAACGTTTTCCAATACCGTCATACCCTTAAAGGGTTTAACAATCTGGAAAGTCCTTGCTATCCCGAGTCTTGCAATGTAAAAGGCTTTTTTGCCTGAAATCTTCAGATTACGGAAATAGATTTCCCCGTCTGAAAGAGGAAGCAGGCCCACGATCAGGTTCATCAATGTCGTTTTTCCTGCTCCGTTGGGGCCAATTATCCCAAATATTTCTCCTTCATAAACATCAAAGTCCACCGAATTAACGGCGACAAGGCCACCAAACTTTTTGGTAACCCCTCTACCTTTTAAAATGACCTCGCTCATATCATATTCTCCTTAATATTCTGAACAAGTCTTTTCCATGAAAATCCACCGGTGAAGAGATCAAGGAATCCTTTTGGAATAAGGATCACTGTAAGGATAATGATGATACCGAGCACTATTCCGTGGATACTGACAAATTTACTCCATACAAGCTCTGTGATAAGTTCAAGAATCACAGCACCGATTATAGGCCCATAGACGGTGCTTGCACCTCCAAGCAGCATCATCACAAACATTTTAACAGAGATAATCGGGTCAAAGACTGTCTCGGGATCAATATAGCTAATCCAGTAGGCATAGATACTTCCCACCAGTGCGGTAAACATAGCCGAATACGCCCATGCCAGGGTCTTGTAGTAGGGGGTATTTATCCCCATAGCAAGAGCACCATCTTCATCGACTCGAATGGCCCTGAGGCCAAATCCAAATCTGTTTCTCTCAAGCCAGATGGTAAATAAGACTGAGAGCACGAGTGCAATGAGGAAGAGGAAATAGAAATAAGTATAAACGGCGTGAGGGCTTGCCCCTTTCTTAAGAGGAAGAGTGAGCCCTTCAGCAGCTCCCGCAATCTTCAGGTTGTTTACCACCTCCATGGTGGCTACATTCACTCCAAGAGACGCGATGGCGAAATAGTGACCTCTGAGTCTTAAAACGGGGAGACCAATGATGACTGAAAAGAGCACTGCAGTGACAATTGAAGGAATGAGTGTAAGGTAGAAGCCGAACCCGTGGTTCATAAGAATTGCGGTGACATACGCTCCAATTCCGAAGAATACAACATTACCAAATGCTGGATAACCTGCATAACCTGCGATGATATTGATTGCCTCCGTCATAGTGGCAAACATAATGACACCGGTCAAAATTCTGAGCCAGTATCCAGTTAAAAACGGAGGCAGGATAATTAAAAGTACGAGAAAACCAAGAGGAATTAGATGCTTTTTCATGATTTAACCTCCTAACCGTAGTATTTTTTACCGAGCAACCCTCTTGGTCTTGTAACAAGGATGATTACAAAGAGGGTGAAGGTAACGACATTTTTAAAGCTCTCACCAAGGTAGAATGCCGAAAACGTCTCGATTATACCGAGGATTATACCACCCAGGAACGCACCTTCTACGCTTCCAAGTCCCCCAAGGATAGCGACAACGAAGGCACGTAAGGTAATTCCTCCACCTACTGCAGGATTAAAAGATTGCATAACCGCGAGAAGAGAGCCAGCTGCACCAGCAAGCGATGCTCCTATTCCAAAGGTTATAGCGTAAGTTTTCCCGGGATTCACTCCCATCAGTCTTGCGGCCATCATATCAAGCGCGACAGCCTTGATAGATTGCCCTGTTTTGGTTCTATCCAGGAAATAGGCCGTCAGGATCGTCAGGATCAGAGCTGCCACAAATCCAAGGAGTCTCGTGTATGGGAATAAATATCCGCCAAAAATTAGAGATTTTCCCTGGTACGAGGTAGCAATTGAGCGCCAGTCAGCAGACCACATGACAATCATGAGCTGGGCGAGAAGCACGTCCATTCCAAAGGTCATGATCAGGGTAAGGAACACGTCAGCTTTAATGGCGAGGTTGAAAATGTACCTCTGCATCAGGTAGCCGATAATGAAGAGGGAAAGCATTACAAGTGGGATGGAAACGAATGGGTCAATGTGAGCGTACTGGAAAATCCAGAAAGAGATGTATGCCCCGAGTATTACAAGAGACCCATGGGCAAGGTTTATCAAGCTCGTTACTCCCCAGACTATGGAGAATCCCAATCCAATCAGTCCATAGACCCCGCCCAATAATATACCGTTTATCAGGATCTGTATAATCATACAATGTCCTCCAAGATGTGTCGTTTTCTAAAAGAGCAGACTCTTACTTTGATTTGTGTATTTTTTAGGTCGTTAGCAGAACATGTCAAGAATTTGAGAATGAGGAATTATTCGAGAAAATGCATTGTTAAATTTCGAGAACAGTTACATTGTTATTTGTATATATACAAATCTCAGAAGCTATGCGGATAGCCTCTTCAGCTATATCACGGGCATCCAGGTCAGTATGTTTAACCAGGGCTTTTGCAACTGCCTGTGCGTATGGAGCACCTGAACCAATGGCAATAATTCTATCATCTGGTTCGATAATCTCACCAGAACCCGACACAAGAAATGCATGCTCCTTATCAAGTACAATCAAGAGAGCCTCAAGCCGTCTCAAAACACGGTCCTGCCTCCAGTCCCTTGCCAGCTCTACCACTGCTCTTGGCAGATTACCGTTGTATTCTTCGAGTTTTTCCTCCATCCTCTCAAAAAGGGTAAGGGCATCTGCTACGGCACCGGCAAATCCGGCGAGAACCTTTCCTTTGTAAATTTTCCTCACCTTTTTCGCCGTGTGCTTGACCACTGTGTCTTCGAGCGTAACCTGGCCGTCACCTGCGATAACCGCTTTCCCCTTGTGAATCAATCCTATGACCGTAGTTCCTCTGAATTTACTCACTTTCTCTCTCCCTCACAATCATAACCGGGCATTTGGCGTGGGTTGCGACCTTCTGGGAAACACTTCCAAGTAAAGCACCGGCGAGTGCCGATATACCACGTGACCCCATGATGATAAGATCTACCTTTCTCACGTCTGCAACCGTAAGAATCGCCTTGTGTGCAGGACCTTCCAGAATCTCTATTTCGTAATCAATATTATTTTCCTCTAAAACCTTCGCGGCCTCTTTGGTGATTTTTTCGGCTTCGAGTGTGCTCTGCGAAATAATTTTTTCTCTGTATGGTGAGCCAATATACTCAGGAACAAAGGGAAATGCATGGAGGACAAAAACCTTTGAATTAAATTTTTTGGCAATCTCAACTACATGCTTTAAAGCCTTTTTTGAACATTCTGAACCATCAGTTGGATATAAAATTTTCTCGTACATCATCAACCTCCTTTTTCTTTATTTTAAAAGCTATTTCCCCAACGGGCAAGTAAAGTTATAATTTGGCACTCATGAATACATGGATAGAAAAATGGGGCGGTAGGAGGTACAACAGCTTTAACCATCACCTCAAGATGGTGTTTGGCGAGAAGGTTTATCGAGTGGCAATAGATGCAGGATTCACATGTCCCAACAGGGACGGCCTTCTGGCCTACGGGGGCTGTATATACTGTGATGAAGCTGGCTCCAGAGCTTCATATGTGAAGCCAGAAAGGCCGGTCAGTGAGCAGTTGCAAAGTGGTATTGAACTTCTCTCCAGAAGATACAATGTGAAAAAATTTATTGCATATTTCCAGAGTTTTTCAAATACCTATGCATCCGTAGAAAGATTGAGGAGTCTTTTTGATGAAGCTCTATCTGTTGATGGCGTCGTAGGAATATCTGTTTCCACAAGGCCTGACCTCCTGCCCGATGAAATTCTCGATTTACTGGAGGAGTTTTCGAAAAGGACATACCTGTGGCTGGAAATTGGGGTCCAGTCTATACATCTCAGGACACTCAAAAAGATAAGGAGATTTCACGGTGTCGCGGAGATAGTTGATTCCATTTTGAGGGCAAAGGCAAGAGGAATAAGAGTTCTTGCCCACGTAATTCTCGGACTACCCGGTGAAAGTGAATTTGAGATAATAGAAACAGCAAGGGTATTATCTGCTCTTGGCGTTAATGGTGTTAAAATGCATCATCTATACGTTGTTGAGGGAACAGAACTTGCTAAAATTTATAGAGCAGGGAGATTGAAGGTTTTTGAAACTCCTGAAGATTACGCTCGTGTGGCTGTAAGATTTATCGAACATCTATACCCTGAGATAATTATTCACAGACTTGCCGGTAAGGCAGAAAAGGGCCTTATAGCGCCCAAATGGACTTCCAACAAATTCCTTGGCATCCAGGCAATTGAGAAAATGCTCGAGGAGGGGGATACCTATCAGGGGCGACTTTCGCAAATAGGAATTCCATACAGAGTCATCGCGGGGAGAGGATGAAGGTGAGGGGCTACAACCGACAAATTTTCAGTTAAAATCCGTAAAACTCCCTTTCCCGCTTTGCGGGAGAGGGTTGGGGTGAGGGCTACATCTTGTATTTTTAAGGATTTCAAGCGGAAGGCTCCATCCATGAATCCCCTCCCCACAGGCTCTGCCTGTGGAGGGAATATTTTTTACCTCGCGTACGGTGCAGGGAAAGAAGGAGAACAAATTCTCATCTTTCAGGTGAATATCTCATCTTACTTCGCTGGCTAAGCGAGAAGAAAGTTTTTCCCCTTACCGTTGGGCAGGATGGAATGAATGGACTATACGATTTTGGATTTATCCGTGTTGATCGCACATGTATATTCCCTCGTCGTACACTAATTGCGCCTTTCCTTGATTTAATCTGGAACAGCGATCTGTTTGACACTTCAAAGCTCGAAAAGAATTGACGAGCTGAAACTTTCCCGCATTCTGGGTAATTTGACTCATTTCACTTTATAATAAACCAAATTCAAATCTGGAGGTCAGGTGTGAAGAAGATTTTGATACTTCTCCTCATGATTTCAGCAATAGGATTGCCCGGTGCAGCCAATGGCAAAATTGGCTTTGTTGATATGAAGAGAATAGCAAACGGGTACTACGACCTGAGAGATGCGAAAAGAGAGCTGAATGAAAAGCTCAGAGAGTGGGAAGCGAAAAGAGATAGTATAAAAGCGGAAATAGACAGCCTGGAGAGAAAGTTTGACAAACAACTGCCCATGCTCACGGCAGACGAAATTCTCAGAAAAGAGCAGGAGATTTCACAGAAAAGAAGGGAATACAACAACTATATCAAAAAGATATGGGGCAAAAACGGAGAGCTCGAGAAATACACCCAGAAGCTTGTTCAACCCTATGCCCAGCGTGTCAAAGAGGTAATCGGGCAAATTGCCAAGGAGATGGGCTACGAGGCTATTCTGGACAAATCATCAGATGTGGTTCTTTACATAAGTAGCAAGGATGACATAACTCAGGCTGTGCTTCAGGAGTTAAACAAGGGAGCGGCAGTTGCCGCAGGGGGTCGAAAGAAAATTCTTGTTATTTTCCCCATGAAGGAAATGAATTCCGAGGCCCATGCCGCAGGCCTTGGTGGAAAGATTCAGAAATTGCTCTACAACGGCTTTAAAGGAAGCTACAAGTTTGACGTTAAAGACCTGAAATTAGTCTTTGATGCCATTCAAAGCCAAGGTATCACTTCTTACGAAAATATGACATTCAACATTGCCTCAAATCTGGCCAAACAACTTGGGGCAGACTATTTTGTATTTGGAAATGTCAGGCTAAGAGGGGACCAGATTGAGCTTACAGTGGATATGTACCGTTCATCAGATGATAAAAAAATCCTTGAAGAAACAGCCACATTCAGAAATGAGGATATCGAAATCACTTCCAACTGTGCCCGCATAGCCCATGCAATGATTATGAAATTCAAGGAATAGTTTCACTCCTTTAGGTAGCTTTTAAAAAGGATTTAAAACTTCAGGAGGTAATCCTATGGCCAAATTTTTACTTGTAATTGCCTTTTCCCTGCCTCTTATGGCCCAGACCACCTGGAGCAGGACTTACGGTGGAAGTAATGAGGACGCCGGATTTGCCGTGGCAAAGACTCACGATGGGTTTGTTATAACAGGGATTACCAATTCCACGGGAAATGGAGATTACGACCTCTATCTCATCAAGATTGACGAGAACGGGGATACGATGTGGACACTCACAGCTGGTGGGACTGACTTCGATGCAGGAGAATGTGTGATTGAGACACCGGACCATGGAATTCTTGCCTCCGGGTTGACCTATTCTTTTGGTGCCGGTAACTCCGATGTTTTCATCGTAAAGACAGATTCATCGGGGAATATTCAATGGCAGAAAACTTACGGTGGGGCCATAGCCGATGAAATTTATTCAATAACCCCTTACAGCGGCGGGTATATTTTAGCGGGACGAACCTATTCGTATGGAGCGGGAAACTTTGATGTTTACCTCATTGCGATTGATTACAATGGAGATACTCTCTGGACAAGGACTTATGGAGGAGCGATAACAGATGGGGCAAATTCCATCAAACCCACGGCTGACGGTGGTTTTATAGTTACAGGTTACACCTATTCCTACGGTCATGGAAATTACGATGCTTACGTGCTGAAGCTGGATTCTCTTGGTAACCTTCAGTGGCAGGCGTTTTTAGGTGGTTTAGATGACGATGTTGGAACTGATGCCGTTGAAACGGCGGATGGGGGATTTTTGATTTCAGGTTACTCCTACACATTTTCAAACGGGGCAGATGACTTTTATGTTGCAAAAATTGATTCTCTTGGAAGTCTTATCTGGCAGAATCACTATGGAGGTTCGAGCTCTGAGAGAGCTTTCAAAATTGAGAAATTGCCCGGTGAAAACTTTCTCATCGGTGGATACACGTCATCTTTCGGGCATGGGGGAGATGATGCCTACTTCATTGCCATCAATTCAAGTGGCAATATCGTGTGGGATACCACCTTTGGTGGAAGGAACGACGATGGTATGAAGGATTTCGTCAAAACTCCAGCAGGCGACTTTGTTTTTACTGGACATACTGAATCTTTTGGCCATGGAGGGGCTGATGTTTATGCGGTTAGATTTGGCACAGGTGTGGGAATTGAGGAAGAGCCTGTTAAGTCCCTCAATGATTTTCAGGTTACTGGTAACCTTTATGGGCATTTCAGAATTAGTTTCATTCTCAGGCCCGGCACTCCCTACAGGATTGATGTATTTGACATAGCAGGAAAGCTTGTTGCGGGGGTCAAGAGTGGTGTCTCCGGGAATGGGATTACAGAATTTCGCTGGCAAGCCTCTCTCCCGTCGGGAATTTACTTCATAACCCTTTCGACACCGGAATTTAAAAGGGTTAGAAAGATTGCCATTGTGAGATTTTAAGCGGAAGCCCCCTCCCTTGCCCTCCCCCACGCAGAGCGTGGGGGGAGGGAAGTGTGATTTAGATGTCAAGTCCTGAAATATGTTTGTCAAGTCCTGAAATATGTTGACACTTAAAAGGGGAACTATCATCAGCATGACTTACCCCCTGTCTTCACCTCAAATCCCTCTATCTCTACCTCTCCACTGTACACCTCACTCGGTGTCGCAT
>JALXCE010000045.1 GCA_026991055.1 Caldifarciminota bacterium
TCTCAAAATCGATGTCAGAGTGGGCCGATCTTTCTGGTATCCCGGTTAAAGATATCGAAGGGGTTGTCCGCGAGTTTACATCTCACGGGAAGAAGGCAGCAATCGACTTTTACCGTGGAGCTGTTCAGCACACCAATGGTTATTACAATGCATACCTTTTGGTTGTGCTGAACGTATTAATTGGTAACCCTGATTGGAAAGGTGGACTTTCCGCTGGTGGTGGCCACTGGCACGAAATGGGTGATAAACGCGGGCCTTTCAAGCTCAAGGCCATGCATCCAGGAAAGCTTGGCTCCTTTGGAGTTAAACTCACAAGAGAAAAATCCTACTACGAGGAGAGCACACTATTTAATGGCTATCCTGCAAAGAGACCCTGGTTCCCGCACACTGGAAATGTTTACCAGGAAATCCTCCCCTCTGCAAAGGATGGCTATCCATATAAGATAAAAGCCCTGATTCTCCATAAGGGAACTCCGGCATTTTCACCACCAGCAGGTAACAAGAACATCGAAATTCTCACGGATTTAGATGCCATTCCGCTTTTCATTGCTTCAGATATCGTCATAGGCGAAACCTCCATGTATGCTGACTACATATTCCCCGATGCCGCTATCTGGGAAAGGTGGGGGACCCCGCATGTAACTCCTGATGTTCCGACCAAGACCAGTAAAGTGAGGCAGCCGACCGTTTCACCCCTAACGGATGTGGTCACTGTTTTCGGTGAAAAGATGCATTTACAGATGGAGACTCTTCTCCTTGCTATTGCTGAAAAACTCGGACTCCCCGGATACGGAAAAGACGGATTCGGTGAGGGTTGGGACTTCAAGAGACCCGAAGATTTCTACCTCAAGATGGTCGCAAATATTGCAGCCGGTGATAAGGTGGGAGAAGAAGTCCCGGATGCAAGCCGTAACGAGCTTAAGATCTTCAAGACAGCGAGAAGACATCTGGACAAGGCAACATTTGTTTATGAGAAATGGATGAAAGCCGTCGGAGATAAGTGGTGGAGAAAAGTTGTATACGTCCTCAATAGAGGTGGTAGATACGAGAACTTTACCAATAAATTTATCGGCGACGGAAAACTCGTCCACAAATTCGGTAAAATGTTTAACCTCTACTACGAGCCCGTTGCGATGACGAAGAATTCCATGACCGGGAAGAGATTCTCCGGATTACCTATATTCGAACCCATCAAGGATTCAATAGGCAGGGTGATCGACGATAAAGAATTTCCTCTCCAGCTAATTACGCACAAAGAGATTTACGGAGGGCAGTCAAGAACTATTGGTGATTACTGGATGACCCAGATATTTGCTCCGGAAAATTACGTACTCATTCATCCTGAGACTGCCGAAAAATTTGGAATTGGGGATGGTGATTTCGTGAAGATCGTTTCACCCGCAAATCCTGACGGTGTATGGGACCTGCATAATGGCGAGAAGATTCCAGTTGCTGGTAAGGTGAAACTGACCCAGGGTATCAGAAAGGGTGTAGTCACTGTATCGTGGTCTTACGGTCACTGGGCCTATGGCGCCAATGATGTCGTGATTGATGGCAAAGTTATAAAGGGAGACAAGCGCAGAAAGACAGGTTTGTGCCCCAATTCGGTCATGAAAGTTGACCCATACCTCAAGAACGTGACACTCGAAGACCTCATCGGTGGCTCAGCATCCTACTTTGACACAAGAGTCAAATTGGTCAAGATTTAAGTCCATTTGCAGTAAGGAGGGGGTGGTTACTTTTTAGATTAAGGGATAAATTTGTGGAAAGATATGAGAGTGGGGATGGAAAATTTTAGATACTATTCGTGCCCGGCGCCCTTGACTCAAATTTTTTGAATTTGCTCCCTCCAGAAAGCCCTTTCTTTCATTTTACTCCCCCTGCGATTTTCTTCAATTTTTCTGAGGCTGGGGAGTAGGAGACCCAGACGAAGTTTCTTGCCCCGAATGGACATGCGGCAACACACGCCCCGCAATTTGTGCAGTAGATACTTTCTGCTTCACCCCTTGATGGATAGATTCCCCAGGGGCACGCACGGTCGCAAAATCCACACTCATGACATGTATCCATGTCTTGAACGATGATCAGCCTCCTCTTTGCCCCGAGAAATGCAAGGATTCCGCCGAGCGGACAGAAATACTGGCAGAAAAAGCGCCGGGAGATGAAATATGTGGTAAGCACAATGATGACAATAATTCCTTCGAGTGCAAGCGTGTGGAAGAATACCATCATCATGATTTCACGCCCCACAAGACCAGGAGGAGAAAGAAACACGAAGATAGGCTTTCCAACCATCATAGCAAGTGCAAGCTCACCTACAAGCGCCACCCAGAGCATCCATCTTGGAAGCTCAAATAGGGGCTTCCTCTTGTAATAACTGCGCTTTGAAATCTTCTTGTGTATGCGGTCCATTATCTCATAAAAGAAATTGATTGGGCATATCCAGCTGCAGAATACACGGCCAAGAAAGAAAGCCACGGTCATGGGAAGTAACA
>JALXCE010000046.1 GCA_026991055.1 Caldifarciminota bacterium
GACTTTGTGGTGGTTAATGGCGGAAAACCCGGTGAAGAAATAGGTACCCAGGCACATAAAATTACGAGAAAAGCATCTGTACCTGTACTCGTTTACAAAAACCACGAGCCAAAAATTAAGAAAATCCTCTTCACCACTGACCTTTCTGAAAAAGCTGAAGAGGCTTTCCCCTGCGCCTTACTTCTCAAGGAGAAATTCGGGGCCAGGCTCACTGCTTTTCATGTTGTAGAGCCCATCTCTGGTTACTTCGATGAATCCATGATTGGCGGAATTCCACTTCTTGACGTGAAGGAACTTGAGAATGTAGCTTTAAAAAACCTGAAGGAAAAATTTAAAGAGGCAGACGAGCATGTGGTGGAAGTGGGAGCACCCACACCACAGGTGATCATGGATTACGCAAAAGAAAACGGATATGACGTCATTGTAATGGCGACACATGGAAGAAGTGGACTTGAGAAAATACTTCTTGGAAGTGTTACAGAGAAAATTGTCAGATTTTCACACGTCCCCGTACTTGTTTCGAGGGTGTGAATTTAATGATGGGGGGCGGGAAAGCTTCGCTTTCCCGCCCCCCATCAAATTCTTAAAAACAGGAGGTCAAACATGAAAAAAGAGATCAGCACTCCAAAGGCACCGAGTGCAATCGGCCCTTATTCACAGGCCATTGATACCGGTGATTTTGTATTCCTTGCCGGTCAGATCGGCATTGATCCTGAAAAGGGAGAACTCGTTTCCAGCATAGAAGCCCAGGCAAGGCAGGTTATGGAAAACATAAAAGCTGTCCTTCAGGAAGCCGGCCTCGGATTTGAAAATGTTGTTAAAACCACGATCTACCTTGTGAACATGGAAGACTTCGGAAAGGTAAACGAGATTTATGGGAGCTACTTTGAGAAGCCCTACCCTGCCCGCTCCACCGTTGCCGTAAAATCGCTTCCCAAAGGCGCTCTTGTCGAAATTGAGGTCATTGCAAAGAGATGAAGAAATTTAGATTACTCATAATCAACCCCGGTGGTGGTTCTACCAAGGTCGCAATTTTTAAAAATGAAACAGAAGTTGTCTCCGAGACCATAAGGCATGCACCTGAAGAGCTCAAAAAATTTGATACCACCCTTGATCAGCTCGATTACAGGACAAAACTTGTAAGGGAATTTATCGAAAAATCGGGCTACCGGGTAGAAGATTTCGACGCTGTTGTTTCCCGCGGTGGAGCTTTTCTACCTCTTGAATCCGGGACATACCTCATCAACGAAAAACTCATCGAAGACGTGCGAAATGGACGGGTTCAGACCGACCATGCCTCAAATCTCGGAGTACTCATCGCTTATGAGCTGATTAAAAATACGAAAATTCCGGGCTATTTTGTCGATCCCGTCTCTGTCGATGAATTTGACGATACTTCAAGATTATCCGGACTAAAAGAATTGCCAAGGAAAAGCCTTTCACACGCTCTAAACACAAAATATGTGGCCAAAAAACTGGCAAAGGAGATGGGCAGGAAGTACGAGGACCTGAACCTTATCGTTGCCCATCTCGGCACAGGAATCTCCATCTCTCCACACAGGAACGGCCGCATGTTTGATGTCAACAACGCAAATGACGGAGGTCCATTCTCACCTCAGAGAACAGGCTCACTTCCTACAACGGGACTCATTGAACTCTCTTTCTCGGGTAAATATTCAAAGAAGGAACTTCTTAAAAAGACCATCAAAGAAGGTGGACTCATTGACTATCTTGGTACAGACGATTTAGAAGAGGTGGAAAGACGGATTTCGAAAGGTGGCAAGTATGCAGAGCTTGTTTATCATGCCATGATTTACCAGATAGCGAAGGAAATCGGGGCCATGGCAGCCGCCCTCAAAGGAAAGGTTGACTACATAATAATCACTGGAGGCATGGCACACTCAGAGATGTTAGTCGAGAATTTGAAGCAGTATATTTCATGGATTGCACCAATAAGAGTCTATCCCGGTGAAAATGAGATGATTGCCCTTGCCTCAGGTGCCCTGCGCGTATTGAGAGGAGAAGAGAAGCCAAAAGAGTATCGTGGATAACGCTGCCGGAGTGTGAGAGTTAATTGTTCTGCTGAGATGGTGAATCAAAAATAGCCTATGGAAAATTTAGCCATTCCCCTGTTTTGTCTTATACATCCGCATAGGGAGTCTCAAATTGAGGGTTGAGAAGACATTTAAGTTGACCATCGAATACGACGGGAGTGGATTCTGGGGCTGGCAGGTTCAGCCAGATGTGAGAACTGTGCAGGGTGAGCTTCTAAAAACTTTAAAAAATCTGATAGAAGGAAATTTCAGGCTGATAGGAGCATCCCGGACTGATCGAGGGGTTCATGCTGAAGGACAGGTGGCAAGCCTGCATGTTGAAAAGACGAAATTTAGTGCCGGGGAATTAAAAAAGGCCCTCAATGCGCTTCTTCCATCCGATATCTACATCCATGAACTGATCGAGACGGATAAAAAGTTTAACGCGCGGTTTCATGCCCGCTCCAAGCTTTACCGGTACAGAATTATTCCAGAGAAGAAATCCCCTATAAGGAGAAACTACGCATGGGACGGGGTAACAGGATTTTCAATTGATGTGGCAAAAGAAATTTTCCCGTCAATTAAAGGAACCATAAATTTTGAGGGACTCTCTGTAGGGGATAAAAAAGAAAATTACGAGAGTACAATCACCCGTGCCGATGTGGTCGAGCTTGGAGACGAGGTTCATTTTTACATCGAAGGGAATCGCTTCTTCTACAAAATGGTGAGAATTCTTGTGGGTTTTACCGTTGCAATAGCGGTGGGCAGAGAGAGTCCTGAGGCATTAAAAAAGGCACTTTCAGGCAAAAGACCCGAAATTTTCTGGATTGCCCCACCCCAAGGCCTGACCCTTGTGAGGGTAAATTATTGAAAATATTTTGAGATTCCCGGGAATATGTGAACATTCTGAGGATATCCACTGTCAAAATTGGCCTTTGCGAGTGAAGGCAACATCTATTTTCAAGATTCATGCGGAAGGCCCCCTCCCTTAATCCCTCCCCCGCGCGAAGCGCGGCGGAGGGATTATTTTTTTGAGGTCGAGGAGAGAGGGGGCACACTTGAAAAACTCTCGAATTCCAAAGTTAAATACCATATCTCTCATCTCAATTCTTTGGATGTGTGAACTTTTATCCACATACATCTTTCCCATTCTCCCCTAACCCCTATTTCCAGAGGAAGAAGGGGGAATTTAGCTTGCAGTTTGTGATAATTTGGAAAAACAAGGTCGGTGATGAATGATTTAGTGAGAAAATATTTTTCACCCGCGAAAATTTTCTTTTCCAACGTTAGAAAAATCTTCCTCTCCCCGCATAAATACTTGCGGGCAGAGGATGAAGGTAAGGGGCCACATCTGAAATTCTTTCGATCAAAACCCATCAATCTCCCTCTCCCGCTTCGCGGGAGAGGGTTGGGGTGAGGGGTTACATCTCAAACTTTTTAAGCTTTCAAGCGGGATGGCCTCTCCCACGTAAAGTGTGGGAGAGAATTATCTTTTGAGATTGCAGGAGATATGTCAGGTGTAGGGTTACAACTGAAAATTCTTAAATTCCATAGTTAAATACCGCTTTCCTCTTGTCAACTCTATGGATGTGTGAACTTTAAGCCATTATATTTATCTTTCATAATTCTCCCATATCCCTCTTTCCTCAAGGAAGAAAGAGGCTATTCTAAGCCTTCTGGTAAATATTCTCATCCGCACTTTGCTGGCTTAAGATGTTCAGAACTCCTCCCTTACTCTGGAAGGATGGGACAAAGTGGGTTGTCAACAAGATTTAGGATTTAAGGTGGGGGCGCGAAGCTTCGCTTCGCGCCCCCACCTTTTAATCCTATTCATACACAGGTGTAAGCCAGTGTTTGTATTTCTCTAACTTACCGTCCACAAGGTCAAAGAACATTTGCTGAACTTTACGCACCACAGGGAAATCCCCATTCCCCACATGGATCTTATCCACTGACTTGATGGGCGTAATCTCAGCAGCCGTCCCCGTAAAGAAAACCTCATCAGCAATGTAGAGAAATTCCCTCGGTATCGGCTGTTCCTTCACCTCGTAGCCAAGCTCCTTCAATAGGGTAATGACTGTATCCCTCGTAATTCCTGGCAAAATTGATGATGCAAGTGGCGGTGTGTAAACCACACCTTTGTAGACGATAAATATGTTCTCACCCGACCCCTCGGATATTGTCCCATCAGGATTCAAAAGAATCCCCTCTGCATATCCATTGAGTACGGCCTCCATTTTAACAAGCTGTGAATTGGCGTAGTTGGCAGTTGCCTTTGCCATTGCTGGCAGTGTATTGGGGCCAAATTTATTCCAGGATGAAACCATTACGTCCACACCCTTAAGCAGGGCCTCCGGTCCGAGATATTTTCCCCACTCCCACGTCGCAATCGCTATTTCAACAGGGCATTCAAATGGATTAACTCCAAGACTGTGATAGCCTCTGTAAACTATCGGTCTAATGTAACAGGCCTCGTGCTCATTGGCTCTAATAGTCTCAATAATGGCCTTCTTAATCTCTTCATGTGAAAATTGGAGTTCCATCCTGTAAATTTTTGCAGAATTTATCAATCTTTCCACATGCTCATCAAGTCTGAAAACCGCTGTACCAAGCTTCTCTGTTTTGTACGCTCTGATACCTTCGAACACACCCGATGCGTAATGAAACGCATGGGTTAAAACATGGACCTTCGCTTCATTCCAGGGAACAAGCTTCCCGTTCATCCAAATATACTTGGCCTCTTTTAGTCTTGCCATAATTCCTCCTTGTTTCTCGGGGTTTCTTTAGACAGGAAGGTCAAAAAACACATCAATTTAAATTATATAAGCTCATCCCACCCTTGTCAAAAGACATGTAGCCCCTCCGTGGAGGGCAAAAAATCTATTTTTGATTAAAAATCTATCAGTCCGGGGCACGAATTTACCTTCTATACACCCTGTGGCACGGTATTGCACCCGCGTTAAACCTCTTTCGAGGGGATTTTTCACAAAATATCAAGAGAATCACCTTATTTAACTCAGAGTCTCGGCAATAGCCAGTCTTTCTTCAAAATTACCGAGATCTCCCGATTGTTACCGGGCTTCAATACTGACAACTCCAGACTTCTGGTCCTATCCAGTAAATCCTCAATTTCTTTCATATCCATACTATCAACCTGTATGCCATTAATTTTCAATATTTCATCACCCGGCCCCAGTCCGGCTCTATCTGCAGGAGAACCTTCCCATACTCCCTGAATGAAAAGTTTTCCTTTTTCCCTGTGCAGTTTCAAACCATAACTAAATTCATTCGTTTTTATTTCCAATTTCTCGAAAGGATCGAAAATAATTTTCCTTTCAGGATAATCGAGAATGATAACGAAGTTTCTTAGAAAATCTCTGCCGATCAAGACATAGGGCATTGGAAGATAAGCAGACAGCACCATTGCATTTTTTACCTCGAAATTACCCATTCTGAAACTTCTTACTCTGACAAGATAATTTGAGACAGACTTTTCCGTTGGCCATGAAGCCATAATTCCCCTGGATTTTATAACATCCCTGAGTCTATCCCTATATTTCATTGGAATAACAATTGAGAACGGAGAACCGACATCGACCATCGCTTTGGCCTTAACACTATCCATTTCACACATGAATATCGGGAAATACAATGGAAACGAGGTCTTCATTTCAAGTTTTACAGCCCTGTTTGATAATGGAAATTGATATTCGGGCCTCGCAATAATCAATGTTTTTGTCTTATAGTCCAGCCGAACTTTGAAAAATCTCAAGAAATCAGAACCTATAAAGCCCGAAATTCCCTTCACTTCATCCGGAAATTCAGAAATCAGGGGAATAAAGTTTCTCACCTTTGCTTTTCCTATAGAAATTGTAATTGGTTCCCTGGATAAATATGCTTGCACCTTCACTCCTTTTGAAGGAAGCTTTTCCCCTCTATGAATTCCCAGTTTATTTGCCACTTCAGGTGAAATCATCGTTGGAGCACCTGTATCCAGGATAAATTTGAAAGTATCAGGTGAGTCATTTATAGAGACAAAGAGGAGAATAGGATGGCTTCCCTCAAAGTGTACAGTATCTGCTTCTACGGGAAGTTCTGGAATACCGCTTTTGAATTTTTTAGCTATTTTCAAAGCCGTACATCCAACAAGCGACAGTGTGAGAATAGTTATAATTACCACTATTCCCAATCGCATTGTCCTACCCTCCTTTGTTTTTTAAATTATACAGTCTTTGCAAAGGATGACTTGATTTTGACTAAAGACAGATTCCGTTATCACCCAAATCCTTCCCCACGCAAAGCGCGGTAAGGAAAATATTTTTGTGTTCCATGCTCCAAAGTGATATTCCAGTTATAGATGTGTGACGGCTCAAAGCTTGTAGGTTAAATCATTAGAACTCACACACAAAATTTCCTCTCCCCGCAAGTATTTAACGCGAGGAGAGGATGAAAGTGAGGGGTTACATCTGAAAATTTTTCTAATCTACATCCATCAATCTCCCTCTTCTGCTTCTCGGGGGAGGACTGGGGTGAGGGTTTTCATCTCAAACTTTTTTAAGCTTTCAAGCGGAATGCCCCCTCCCTCACCCTCCCCCGCGCAAAGCGCGGGGGAGGGATTGTTTTTTGAGATTACGGGTAGAGGCAACATCTGAAAATTCTTAAATTCCAAAGTTGTATACCCTTGGCCCCATCGACTTTCATAAATTTTTGGTATCCGGTCACTGGATTCGGTGGTCCTGGTATCCCTATAATTTTACCCATGGTTATCACTTTTGATGGAGATGGGACGCTCTGGGATTTTGAGAAGGTCATGAAATATGCCCTCGAAAAAGTGGCCCGGATTATCAGCGAAACGAATACCCAAGTTTCCATATCAGTTGAAGAAATGATGGAAGATAGAGACAGGGTTGCAAGAGAATACAGCAACCTTTCTCTTTACGAAATACGAAGAAGAGCTTTTTACACCACCCTCGATAGAATTGGGATCAAGGATGATGAGTTTGCAGAAAGCCTTTTCTCACATTACCTGAAGTTCAGGCACGAAAAAATCATCCTCTTTGACGATGTGATACCAGTTTTGAAAGAGATTAAGAAATCACATAAGATTGGCCTTATTACCAATGGCAATACCGGGTTCGAAAGGCACCCAATTGCAAGATTTTTTGACTTTGCCATACAGTCAGAAGATGTTGGCTTTGCCAAGCCAGACGTGCGAATCTTTCGTTTAGCGGTCCAAAAAGCAGGGACATCGCGCATCATTCATGTTGGGGACTCCATTGAAGAGGACTATTTAGGGGCCAAGAATGCTGGCTTTCAGGCCATCTGGCTCAACCGCAAACGTCTCCCAAAGCCAGACTTTGTTGAAACGGAGATACACAACCTCTTTGAGCTGCTGGACTTTACTCAGAACCTTTCATAAAAATTCACCGCGTGGGCTTTAAAATTTTCACCATGAAACTGATTGTCCTGTTTCTGATATTAAGCTTTAACCAGAATGCGATGGGCGAAAATAAAGCCTCGCTCCCAAACTCCCCGCACGCACAAACTACGCAGAGGGAGGAAAGAAACGGGAAGATTTCTTCCAAAAAAGCGAGCAATCCTGAGCATTATAGTGATGCGCTTGATTTTGTACTCTCACAGGTAAATGCCACAAAATCCGACCTCGGATACTCACCAAGAGGCTACTGGCTCCGATACCCCACCCCCCAGCTAATCCCCAATAAAATCCCTGCTTTTGATGACCTGTTCGCAGAGCCGCTCATGATTTATGAATATGCGAGAACCATGGGGAATGTTGCCACTGACTACCTCAGTGACACCCTTTTCAATTCTAAAAACTTTATCCTTCACAGACTCGTCTATTTTTTAGGAGTTGACCGAAAAATCACAGGTTTCAGAAATTATTCCACAAATCTTCATCCAGTTGTCTGCAAAAAGAGACCCCTTTACAATGCCCTCAGGAGACTTCGTGAGGTCACCGGTGTGGGCATGAACGACCTGATTTTTGGGGGCACTTACGGCGCTGACTCCATCAAGGGACTTGAGGAAATCCCCCCAGAATACAGAGAGTCCCTTGCAAAATTGATTCTAAACGTTGTTGATGCCTACAAATGGTGGCAAACTGCTCTGAGAAACACAAAAAGAGATGCTGTGATCAAAATCATCCAAAATACTGACCCTTCCGTTTACGGTCAGGATAGCAGGTATTATCCGGAATTTGATGATATCTATAAAACCATTGATGAGCACTCGCTCTACTATTCGGCCATGAAGCTTGCCGATGCCGGGGAAAAGGCGGCGCGAGAACTCGATTCAATTTCTAAAATAAAACCACCGGGGAGATTTCTCTTCAGAT
>JALXCE010000047.1 GCA_026991055.1 Caldifarciminota bacterium
AGACAGCGGGAGCGGTCGAGGTTGCCACGTCCACTAATGGTCAGCTTATGCCACCTGTAATGGGAGCTGCAGCATTCATTATGGCTGAATTTCTGGGTATCTCTTACTTTCACGTTGTTAAAGCTGCATTTATCCCCGCTATCATTAGCTACATCGCCCTTTTCTACATCGTGCATCTTGAGGCCTTGAAGCTTGGCATTAAGGGGCTCGATGAATCAGATGTTCCCAAATTCTGGCCCACATTCTGGAGTGGAATTCATTTCCTGATCCCGGTGTTTGTACTGATTTACGCCCTTGTGATAATGAGGCTAACCCCAATCACATCTGCGTTCTGGTCTATCGTCCTCATCATCGTTCTTATGTTCATTCAGGGCCCGATTAAGGTGTACTTTGAGCACAAGGCCGGCAAACTCGGTGACATGACATATCTTCAGGGAGTCTGGTACGACTTTGTTGAAAACGTAAAGAAGCTCTTTGCGGGACTTGAAGCCGCCGCCAGAAACATGATCGGAATCGCAGTTGCATGTGCATCAGCTGGTATCATTATCGGAGTTACCACCCTCACGGGTCTTGGCCTTAGGATGACGGACATTATTCTTGCGATTTCAGGTGGACACCTATTCTTTACTCTGATCCTCACGATGATCGCATCCATCATTCTTGGGATGGGACTTCCTACGACAGCTACCTATATCGTGCTTGCAGCTCTTACAGCACCTGCAATCACTGCCCTTGACCCTTCAATTCCTGCTATCGCTGCTCATCTCTTTGTTTTCTTCTTCGGAATCATCGCCGACGATACTCCGCCTGTGGGGCTCGCCGCCTATGCAGCTGCCGCAATCGCAAAATCGGATCCGATCAAGACAGGTGTTCGAGGATTTGGCTTCGATATCCGAACGGCGGTCCTGCCGTTTCTATTCGTCTATCATCACGAGTTACTCCTGATAGGCACAACCTTCTGGGAGGGAGTACTCGTATTCATTCTCGCCACAATTGGAATGCTCCTCTTCTCCGCTGGACTTCAGGGATACTTTATTGCTCGCAGTAAAATCTGGGAAAGCCTCCTGCTCCTCCTTGGAGGTTTAATGATTATTCAACCGAAAATCGAAACGACCATCGCGGGATTTGCCATCGTGGCACTTGTTTACTTCATTCAGAAGAGAAGGGCCGTCAAAGAAGAACCAATGCCAGCATAAGAATTGGAAAGGTTAAAGAGCAAACTCATAGTAATTCTTGTGGCTTTTGCCCTGATTTATCTTGCCAAACCTTCCCGTTACGTTGAAGTGCGTGACGGGAAGGGAAACTACCTCTTGCTGACCCAGGCAACGAAATTTGATACTCTAAAATATGGATTCGTACACTCCTCAGAGCATGTTCCGGCCACTGCATATTTCGGCTATAAGAGCAATAAGTTCATTCACCTGATGACGATCTTTGACTCCTTTGGTCCTGGTCTGCCCGACATGGTTCCAGGAGACAGCTTCGAGATTAAAAAGGACAGGTGGATCATTTATCCAAAGCCAAATAACCGCGAGTTCCGCGAGCTACGATTTGTCATTTCACCTGAGAGCAAGCAGTACGTTAAAGTGGGGAAAAACGAGGTGGATTTCTACAGGTTTATGAAGCGAGGAGAAACGGTGGTTGTGAGGACGCGTGTCACTTCACTATCCCTGTATCTCACTAAAAAATATCTAACAGCACAGCTACACAGGAGGAAATTAAAATGAGCTTGAAATTCATACAGTTTGGACTCGGTCCAATCGGGATTGAGGTTGCAAGAACAGCCCTATCAAAAGGGTTTGAAATCGTTGGTGCAGTTGACATCAGGGAAGACATCGTGGGTAAAGACATCGCCGATGTGCTTGGACTTGAGGAGAAAACCGGAATTACAGTCAAAAAGAGCGTAAAAGAAATTGGTAATGTCGGGGCAGATGTGGTTTTTCACAACACAGTCTCGAAATTCCCGGATGCTTTACCTCAACTCCTTGAAATCATAGGGGAAGGCTACAACATCGTTTCAACCACCGAAGAGCTTTCATTCCCTTACTACAGGTATCCAGAGAGGGCTAAAGAGCTCGATGAGGCAGCAAAAAAGGCCGGGGTTACTGTGTTGGGAACTGGAGTAAATCCGGGATTTGTTCTCGACACATTACCAATCGTAATGACCACACCGGCGAAGAGGGTTGAAAGGGTTGAAGGTTTAAGAATCCAAAATGCATCGGTGCGGAGGTATCCCTTCCAGAAAAAGATAGGCTCAGGGATGAAGCCTGAAGACTTCCGTAAGGCATGGGACGAGGGACGTCTGGGACACATGGGATTCAAGGAAAGCACCAGCATGATCGCACATGCACTTGGGTGGAAGTTAGATAAGATTGAAGAGGTCTGTGAGCCTGTGGTAGCGGAAAAACACGTAGAAACCCAGTACTTCAAGGTCGAGCCCGGTTTTGTTCGTGGTCTTCACCAGACTGTTACAGGATTTATGGATGGAAAGGAAGTTATCAGGCTAACGATACATGCCGCTCTTGGTGAGGAGAATCCGAGAGATGAGATTTTCATTACCGGTGAGCCGAATATTCATCTAATTATTGATGGTGGTTTACACGGTGACATAGCCACAGTATCCGTCACAGCCAACATGGCCCCAATCGTAATAAATGCCACTCCGGGTCTCAAGACCATGATAGATTTACCGGTACCGAGAAATTACCAGAAATAGGAATTTTTCAGAAATTGATGATTATAGGGGGGCGCCGAAGGCGCCCCCCTATCAATTTTCAATATTCACCTGTTTTTTTCAGCTCCACGGTGATTTCAATGTGTTTTTAGCTATAATTCCCTTATTGGAACTCTATATGCAGTCAGGAAACCTCTTACAAAATATTCTATCGACGTGTATTTCTCCTTATTTGAATCTTTATCGTCTAACTTAATACATACATCCGTCGAATTTGTTATACAGTTCAGAAAATCGTCATCGTTAAGTACCTTTCTCTTGATAGATTTAATAATTTTATCCACATTATCTTTTCCTCGAATTTTTATTTTATACACCAATACTCCTTCCTTCCCAGAACAATTCTCATCCTTGCTTCTGGTGAAACATGCTTTGTTTATAGCTACATTATCATCATTATCTTTAATTCTCTCATTTTCTTTATCACGAAACTCCATTTTCCAATATCTAAAATTAATATAAGACGGGCATCTTTCTTCGTATTGACAATTTTCAAAATCAAACTCTCTTGTTTCATTCTCAAAACTTTCAACACAATTCTCACCTACTTTTTCTCTCAATGAACCAACAACATAAAGGACAGACATTTTTAACCTCCTTTAAATTTTTTATTTCTCCGTTAAATCAATGATTCGATTTATTGGGCCTTCCTTTTTTGGAGTCAACCATTTTAAACTCACGTTTTCCTTTGCCTCAGATAGATAAAAATACATGTCTTCCATAATTTCTCTATTGTGTGACATTATTATGATTTGAGGTTTAAAGCCGGCCCATTGCAAGAGTCTTCGATATCTCACAATAAATCTTAAAGCTAATCTACCTGTTAGTGGATCAAGATTTTCAAAAGGATCATCAAGTAACCAGAAAAAATCCTTTCCGTTACCTATATTTTTCACATCAATCATAAGCTTAATAGCATTAGATAAAAAGCTTACAAGTTGTTTGTGTCCAAGATTCAATATTTCACTTACAGGGTAAGTTGCATCTTTTTGCTTCAAACTGAATTTTTCAATTTCAAATGCTCTGAAAAATTGGGAATAAGATGTTGAAAGTATAAATTCCCTGAAGATGCGTCCTTTTTCGTTCTTATCAGTGACCATGTCATTTTTATCCGTACTTTGACTCCTCACCGATTCAGGTGCAAGGGGTAATGTAAAAAGCTCAATTTCCCTTGAAACAAGTTCATAAATGCTAAACTTATATTCAAACAGAATAAAATTTATTACAAATTTTGCAAATAAATCAAGGATATCCGAGGCTTGCAACTCATTTTCATTATCAGCATGGGAATTATTAATACGCCCGGTTTGTTCTATTAGGTATCTTCGAAAGTTTTTTAATACTTCCAGTAGAGCTATTCTTCCAGTGTTTATCGGATTCCTAACTTGTGCTCTAGACAAAATTTTCTCTAATGTTTCACCAATCATTTTATTGTTACCATCACTCAGTAAACTTTTCAAATCTTCAATCTGGTCTAACCAATCGCGTATTTTTCCCAGAGAATTTTTACTCAAGGAAATTTGTATAGCACGCATATTATTCTCCGATATTTTATTGGCAAGTTCCATTGCGTATTTTAACTTACCGCTTCTACCAGTTAAAATGGGCTCCATATGCATACTTAGCAATAACAACATGATAGGTAGCTGAACCTTTCTTATAACGGCTTCGTAATCTTCAATATTATTTAAAAAAGATAAAAATTCTATATAATTCGATTTTTGATTTTTAAGTTGATGTTTCTTGAAATAAATAGGATAATTTTTGAAACAATCTCTAAATTCATTTCTTAAAGATAAAATTACCTGTTCCATTGAATCAAGTAAAAAATAGACAGTGGATAAGTCATATTTAAATACATTTTGCAGAGGTTTTCTCTCGCCAAATAAAGCAGTTACAAATTCGTTTAATTTTTTTACCTCTCGCCTGTAATCCATCAATATAATTGATGTATGAGCAAGAACAAAGTTATAAGCATTTTGAAACTCACGATATACAGAATTTGTGTATAGACTCCATTGAATGGCATCATCAGAGCTCAGCTTGCCAGAAAATTCGGAGTAGAAAAAATCTATAATTTGAGTCATTTTCAATATTTTCTGGCTATTTTTCAGTATTATATCTTTATAATCAGCCATCTCTGTATCTTTAAAACCACCTAATTCAGGTTGGGTAATATCTATTTTTTCATATAGTTCTTTGAGCAAGAATATACCAAAACTAAAAGTTTTTTTAAATATCAAGTCATCTCCGATAAATTTACTTACTATCTCTTGAACTATGGTGGTTTTACCAGAAGCATTTAGTCCCATAATTAAATTATAGGCATCATTAAATTTAACAGAAACATTATTTTTGTAGAACATCTTACTTCTGATCCTTATACTTTTGAGTTTTGAGGGAAGTTCATGTCGCTTGTTTAATTCCTTGGCAAATTTGTCGATTAGAATTTGCCACGGAGATTCCTCAAATGGATTATTGATAAATAGAAAATTTTCTGCCAGTGAAAAAAGCTTAGTAAATGGTACAGACATTGCAAATCCATGCTTGTTGTCTATCCTTACAATTTTACTAATTTCTGTATAGGCATTAACAATCTTTTTTAAAGTGTCAAGGAACTTACTATATCCAACAATTCCATACTCTCTATTCCTTAACAAACATCTTATAAAATCTTGTAGATCCTTTAAGTATCCATTCAATTTTTTAGCGGCTTTTTCAAATTTTCCATTCAGAATACTCAGGTGAATGCTCTCTCTTCTTTTTTGAAGTAATTTTAATAGGTTATCTATATCTTTACAGGGTAAATCTCCGATTCTCCTTTTCAATGTAAGAGTAACCTCTATACTTCCCTTCTCACTTAAAAAATGCCTTGCCGAAATAAACAACTGTGGAAATAAGTCTGATACCATGGCAATTTTTTGTTCTATAGAATCATTTTTTACGCTATTGGTCTCTCCATCATAAAAAGCCATAGAAACTGTTGAGAGTTGTAAATAGGTTGAGTTTTTTGCAAACTTACTGATGAGATTATCCCATCTTCTAAGTAAATCTCCCTTTTGACTTTCCGGTGATTTAAATACCAATGTAAACCAGAATTCATAGACTGGTTCCCCAAGTGTAAGAGACAGAGCTCTATATTTATCAGAGATAAATCCAACTTTCCTGATGATATCCTCAACATCTTTTTTATCAAAACCTGGTTTGTAAACAAAGCCAGTAACACTTTTAAGGTCATTATCCAGTATCCATCCAAATTTTTGTGCAGAAAGGGCACATAGGAGCCTGCATATACTTTTGTATCTGGATAGAGGAGATTTAGCACATTTATCCATGTTCATTCGATATGGACAAAACTGACCTGCAGTTATATCAATTTTTGCTTTGATATCTCTTACTGTTTTATTTACGAGATCTACGATAGTTTTCTGGACATTCTCACAACTTGTAGTTCTATTTTCTTTCATAAAAACCCCCAAAAAATTTTAAAATTCTCCCGAAACTTCAAAGGACTTCAACTCTAATCCTGCTCTCCATCTATGATCAAGAAAAGCTTCTAAAATTCTCCGGCTTTCCATCTCCAATGGAAAACTAAAATGGGGAACAAGAAGTGTATTATCATCTGGATCAATCGGTCCTAACATGTTCACCTGAAAATTTTTCCCTAAAACAAAAAGTTGTCTGATAGCCCTGGCTACAAGACACACATATTTCCTTTCTTTAAAGAACGGAGTGTACTTAAATAAGTTACTATATTCCTGTGGGGTCTGATTCATCATAGGTCTTTTAATATGGAAGATGTTCCATATCCAGATAGGAGCCGATCTTGAGATAGTGTATGTAAGCCATGGAAAATCATCAGAATAGGAATTTGAGTGATAATCTTCTTCCGATGCCATCGCAAGTATAACAGCTTCGCGCTCTAATCTTCTTTTTATCTCATCAAAAAACAATTCATTCACGTCGGGACACATAGTGTTATGGAGTTGAGACAAATATACTCTTGCATACAGGTACTCCATGAACGACCTCAGTCCCGATCTCCAGTAAAGTCTCCAATTTCTGCCAGCGTGCTGAAACAGAATATTTGGAACGTGACGTGAGCCATAATTTATCGGTCTGTACACTTCCTCCTGCTCTATAAGGAATTTAGAATATGGATAGGACAACATATTTATCAGTCTTCCGCTCGCCTTCCAGGAATAGCCAAAGGCAAAGAAAGATTTAGATAGATCATTAGCGTTTGAGTTATGATTTAGAACATTGTATCTTTTATGCATTCTATCTAATACTTTTAACTCCTCTTGAAGGATATTTTTCACAGTCACATAGGTAACAACATCCTGTCCCGAGGCACCAAGGAAAACGACCTTATTTTCACGCAGCAGTACTTTAACAAGGTCTTCTACCCATTCTTCACCTCTCCAGCTGCTTATATCAGTTGTAGAAACAAGCCATGATCTTCTGGCAAAAAGATCTAACTGATGTAGTTGATCATCGGTCAACGACCTATCTCTTCTGATAAAGTCAAGGATTTTCTTCCTTACCGAAAAGGCACCACCATTGATTTTGTATATCTTTCGTGTACTTAAAAGTGGTAAGTAATATTCTTCTCTATTCTCAATTACAAAAATGCTTAAATCATTCCGGTCGTCATCCCGTAATTCTCGAGGTGTCTGAATCCTGTATCCCATTAATTCAGCAAAAGTCTCATGTAATGTATCCCAGTTGGTGGTTATAACCGCTGGAAAAGTACCTTCCAGAAGCAGTCTAACCAGAAACACGTTTGAAGAAAATGGATGTAATTTTTTCTTGTAATAGTTCCCATCGGGTGAATCTAATATGGTCCTTAAAATCCATTCGCCTTCCCACTCTTCAGGAAGTTTAAATAGTTTTTTGCCAGAATTTGTTTTAGAGAATTTCTCAATTAGCCAGGTCCTGCCTTTTACTGCCTCCATATAGTCAAGAAGATTTAGATTTCTTTTTTCCGATGAATTGGATGGGAACACTTGATCCGTTGGTCGGTTAAAATTTTCTTGATAAATACGTTCTATGTCTGAAAATATCTCATCAAATACAGGGAAAGCCTCAAAGTCGCTTTTTGAAAAACCTGCTCCTGTATATGGTATAATGCTTTGGTCAGGCTTAGAATCCTGGATAAGACTATTCCAAAAATCCAACAAACGAGCCTCATCCAATGGTAAGTCATTTCCATTCGACATCAGGTTTATTATACGGCATTGTCAATCAAATAAAATAGTTCTTAAAAATTTTCAAATTGTGCGAATTTTTACCCCTCACCTCACCACAAGAATTTTTCTCCTGACACTGCCGGATTTTAGGAAATAGATGCCAGGGTGGTTGAGTCTGAAGGTCCAGTTTCTCACATTCCTCACCTCTTTTACAATCCTCCCGGTAATATCAAAAATCTTGATATCGGAAGGACTGGCCAATCTCACTGTAAAGAATCCATCCCTTGAAACTGTGGGTAAAACCCGCAGTTTCTTCTCACTCAAACGGTCATTTTCATGGATTCCGTACCGCACAATGCCACCTGAAATCAGGTAAAAGGTTCCTCCCTGACCTCCTAACGCCTGAGTGCCACCGCCCACATCCGCATATCCATCTCCGTTGACATCGGCCACAGAG